>NZ_MUNH01000346.1:0-5880 GCF_002154615.1 Streptomyces recifensis | reverse complement strand
CATGAGTACCGGTACTCATGCCCCTGCCGCGCGTCCCTACGGGGTGTCTCCCACGGCGCCGCGCAGCGCGGTGAGACAGGAGCCGATCGCCTGTTGCAACTCCTCCAGACGCCGGACCATGTCGTCCTCGTAGAAGTCCCGGGCATCGTCGAAGGTCAGCTCCTCGAAGGCGCGGGTCGCCTTCTGCAGGCTGCCGTAGAACTTGGTGCGCCGTTCCTGCACCCGGAGTTCGGGGTCGGCCTCGACGGTGTCGGCGACCAGCGTCTTCAGCGTGTCGTACGCCTCCACCGCCCACTCGCCGGTGTCCTCGTCGTCCTCCAGCTCGTCGATCAGCGACAGATGGCGCTCGGCCTCCTCGCGGAGTTCCGCGGGGGCCTCGACGGTCTGTCCCGCCGGGGTCCTGATCTGCCCGGACTCCGCGATCTGCCGGACGTAGCCGATCTTGTCGGCGGCGCGGCTCTCGGTGGCGACGGCCTTCTTCAGGTCGTCGGTGCGCACCACGTCCCGCGCCAGCTCGGCCTGGAGCTCCGGGTCCTCCTTGATCCGGTCCAGCAGGGCGGAGCGGGCCGCGCGGGCCGTGGAGGGATCGGCCAGGATGGCGGCGCGCAGCGCGGTCGGGTTCTCGGCCACCTCCAGCGCCTTGGTCGGCCGGATGCCCTCGGCCTCGGCGGCCTCCGCGATGGCCGTGCCACGCTCGGAGGTGGCGCTGCTACGGGAGGAGTAGTAGCTCAACCAGACGTCGGAGTCGGGGAGTCGGACGTCCTGGCCCGGCTCGAGCGTCTCGAACTGCGGGACCAGGCCGTCGTCGGCGGCCCGGTCCCACGCCCGGTAGTAGCGCATGACCCGCTCCGGGGAGCACTCCGCCAGTTCCGCGAACTCCTTCGCGGACACCTTCGGGGTCTCCCCGGCCGCCTGCCCGCCCGGCCGCACACTGCGCGCCACCATCAGCGCGAAGGCCCAGCCGCCGGTGCGCGCGTACACCCCGAACTCGCGGGCGTCACGCGCGACCAGGTCGGACAGGGGTGCCGGAGCGGGGGCAGTCGTCTCGGAGGGGTCGATGGCCAGGGTCACGGATGGCTCTCCTGCGTACGGGGGCTCGGGGGTGCGGCCACCCGGCCGGCCGGGCGCCGAGGGCAGCCTATATGGCCCGATAGGCGATGTTTGGCCGCAGTCGCCACCCGCTCCCTCAGCGCTCGCGGTGGGCGAGCGTGTCCAGCAGGGCGCCCAGCTCGGCCGCCGCGCCCGGCTCCAGCGGCAGCCCGTCGAGCAGCGTACGGGCGGCGGCCATGTGGGCCCGGGCCTCCGCCAGGGCCGCGGCCCGGCCGCCCGCCGCCTCGATCAGCGCCGCCGCCTCCGCGGTACGGTGCCCGCGGAGCAGGCCGGGCAGGCGGGCGCCCTCGGGGGCGGCGAGCGCGGTCACCACCGGGTACGTCCTCTTGCCCTCGCGCAGGTCACCGCCCACCGGCTTGCCGGTGACCTCGGTGCGGCCCCAGATGCCCAGCACGTCGTCCGCGAGCTGGAAGGCGACGCCCGCGTGCCGCCCGGCCCGGTCCAGCGCGGCGACGACCGGGCGCGGAGCGCCGGCCAGCAGCGCGCCGAGCGCGAGCGAACAGCCCAGCAGCGCACCCGTCTTGCCCTCCGCCATCACCCGGTACTCCTCGGGCGTCACCGCTTCCGGGCCCGTCCAGGGCCGCGAGGCGAACAGCAGGTCGTCCGCCTGCCCCCGCATCACCTCGGCCAGCGCGCCCGAGAGCAGCCGCATCCCGCCGGGGACATCGGCCAGGACGCCGACGGCCAGTGCGAACAGGGCGTCCCCGGCGAGAACGGCGGGACCCGTGCCGTAGGCCTTCCACAGTGCCGGGCGGCCGCGCCGGGTGGCGTCGCCGTCCATGATGTCGTCGTGCAGCAGCGAGAAGGCGTGCACCAGCTCCACCGCGACCGCGCCCGGCACCCCCGCCCCGGCATCGGCACCGGCAGCCCGCGCGCCCAGCACCGCCAGCGCCTGCCGCACCCCCTTGCCGCCGGCCTCCGCTCCCTCCCGCCAGCCGAAGGAGTACGCGGCCATCTCGGCCAGCCACGGGTGCAGCCCGGCGACCGCCTCCCGCAGCGCGGGCCGGACCAACTGACCTGTTGCAGACAGGACCTGGTCCGCCGAGATCCGCTCCGCGCGGAACACCGCCGTCACCGGGCACCCTCCGCCTCGGGCACGAACTCGGCCTGCGCCCGCGCCACCATCTCCCGCGCGTGCCGCAGCCCCGAGCGCTCCAGCACGAGGGCCAGCTCGGCCAGTTCGGCCGCCGTCTCCTCCGGGTCCCGGCCCAGCCGGGCCAGGGACTTGGCCAGACCCAGCCGGGACAGCGCCTCGCCGCGGGGTTCGTCCATCGTGCGGAACTCGGACAGTGCCAGGGCGTACAGGTCCCGCGCCTCCTCGTAACGCCCGGCGCGGTAGAAGACGTTGCCGCGCATCTTGTGGTTGTAGGCGAGCGCGCTGGACAGGTTCATCGTCCGGCACGTCTCCTCCGCCCGGGACAGCAGCTCCAGGGCCCGGCCGGTGTCCCCGTCCCGCGCCGAGAGGATGTCCGCGAGCCCGCGCAGCGCCCAGGCGTGGCCGCGCCGGTCGTCGGCGCGCCCGGCTATCTCGGCCGCCTCCTCGAACAGCGCGTACGCCCGGTCGAAGTCACCGGTGTTGCGGTGCATCTGGGCGATGCCCTCCAGCGCCCACACCGTGTGCCGGGCCTCCCCGCGCCTGCGGGCCTCGGCCAGCAGTTGTTCGTGCAGCCGGCCGACGGCCGCGTAGTCGCCCTGGATGCGGCCGGTCTCCGCCAGCCCGGCCAGCGAGTAGCCCCGGACGACGACGTCGCCACCGCGCTCACCGAGTTCGGCCGCCAGCCCCAGCAGCCGCCAGGCCAGCGGGAACGCCCCCCGCTGCCGGGCCAGCGTGCCGCCGCTCCACAGCGCCCACGCCATCGCCCCGGTGTCCCCGGCCGTGCGGGCCGCCCGGTAACTCGCCTTCCACGCGCGGTCGGCCTCTGCCGTGCTGCCGAGCCGCCGGTGTGCCTCGGCCACCGCGAGACCGCAACGGGCCACCTCTGCGGGGTGCCCGGCCCGCTCGGCCTCGCGCAGCCGCTCCAGCCCCTCGGCGAGCACATCGGTCAGCGAGGAATTGACGGACAGGGTGGTCAGGGCGCCCTGATACTCCGGGGCGGATGCCTTGCCGTACATGTGAACCTTTCTATACACCACGTGTATACGCGACGCGTATAGCACAGGGGCGAAGCGCCCCGGTCCACCGGGGGGCCGGGGCGTGGTCGGTCGTGGGGCAAGACGCGGGCACGGCGACGGGGGTTGCCCGTGCGACGCGGATCACTCCGAGTGGCGCGGGGAACCCCCGTACGGAATCAGTGCTGTTGGGGCTTCTGCGGGGTGGCCTCGCTGGGCCGGACCACCACGACGCCCTCGCCCTGGAGCATGAGCTGGACGGCTTCGCCCGAACCGCCGCGCAGCATCGACCCTATGGACTGCGAGCGGTGCAGTGAGGTGCGCAGGTTAGCGGTCCAGCCGACCACCGCGTCCGTGTCGACGTACACCGGTGCCTGCTCGGACACCGGGATCACCAGCGGGTTGCCCTCGCAGATCAGACCGAGTCTGCCGTGCCCGCTGAAGACACTGTTGAACAGGCCGCCGCCCGCGATGCCGGAGCCCTTCACGGTCTTGATCTCGTAGGACAGCGAGGCGTCGAAACACAGCACGTTGCGGCCGTTGACGGTGAACTGGTCGCCGGGCTCCACCTCGACGATGAAACAGTTCTGGGCCTCGTGCGCGAACCAGGCCTCGCCCCGCCCGCGCACCGACATCAGCGGGAGCCCCTCGCCGGTCACCGCGCGCTTGAGCATGCCGCCCACGCCCTGGCCCTTGCGCTCGAACTGGAGGCTGCCCCGATGGGCGATCATCGCGCCCTGGCGGGCCAGCATCTCACCGTCCACCGCGTACCTGACGCACTTGCCGTTCTCTATCGCCATCCCCGGCTCGACGGCCGGACGGACCATGTGCTCACTGGAAAAGAGGTCACCCTTCATGAGCGCATGGTGTCCCGGACGGACCCGTTCCGCCAAGATCACGCGAGGGAAGGGCCGTCCGGGACGGGCAGTTCAGCGCGCCGCTGCCGGGGCGATGTCCGCGTTGCGCTCCACCAGCACCGGGCCGCGCCGCTGCTTGGCGCTCTTGCCGCAGAACGCCGGCTCCAGGGCGCCCGCCAGCGCGTTGAGGACCTTGCCGTTGTTGGAGGTGGTGGCCACCGCCGTCAGCGCACGCTTGCCGTCCTTCGTGGCGAACGCGTAGGTGTAGTAGCCCTGCACCGCGCCGGTGTGCCCGTACACCGACACCCCGCAGGACAGGTCGCGGCGGCGCAGGCCGAGGCCGTACGCCGTGGTCGCGTCGACCTTGGTGAAGCGCTCCATCTGGGCGAGCCGGGCCGCGGAGAGCAGCTTGCCGCCGAGCAGCGCCCGGTAGAAGGTGTTCAGGTCCTTGGCGGTGGAGATGACGGCGCCCGCGCTCTGCGCCCAGGACACGGTCTGCTCGGTCGCGTCGACCAGCGGGTCGCCGGACCGGTCCGGGGTCAGATAGCCGCGCGCGAACCGGCCGGGAATCCTGGTGTCGGGGTGGACGTAGAAGGTGTCCCGCAGCTTCAGCGGGCCCGTGATCCGGTTCTGGTACGCCTCCTTGACCGGGCGTCCGGTGAGCTTCTCGATGAGCATGCCCGCGATCACGAAGTTGGTGTTGGAGTACGAGTACGCCGCGCCCGGCGCGTTGACGCGCGGCTTCTTCAGGGAGAGCGCGACCAGCTGGGGATAGGTGAACACCTTCTTGCGCACGGCCTCGAAGCCGGAGACGCTCTGGGCGAACATGTCGTTGGTGTAGTCGTACAGCCCGCTGCGGTGGCTCAGCACGTGCCGCACGGTGATGCCGTCGCCCGGCAGCAGCTTCGGCAGGTACCGGTTCACCGGAGCGTCCAGGTCCAGCTTGCCCTCGTCGGCCAGTTGGAGCAGGACGACCGAGGAGAACGTCTTGGTCACGCTGCCGATGCGGAACCGGTCTGCGGTGCTCGCCGCGCGGCCGGTGCCCCGGTCGGCGACGCCGCGGCTGATCAGATGGCTGCGGCCGTGGTCGTCGATCCGGGCCAGCGCGGCCGGGGCGCCCTGGGCGCGGACCGTGCGCAGCACCCCGTCCACGCCCGCCGTGTCGGGCGCGGGGAGCGCGGCCGCCGCGCCCTTCGCGCCGGTCGCCGCCTGTGCGGGGACGACGAGGAGCGACAACGCCACCGCCCCGAGTGCCGCGCTCCTGCCTACCGTTGCCGAGACCATCAGGTCACCACTCCCGTCCACACCGCCGTTGCTGCGACATGCGTCACATTCCGGCCTGGAACCTAGGGGATTGACGGCCCGTCTCCCCAGTCGACACACAGTCGGCCATGCGGCGATCACTCCGGGGTGTCCTTTGGGTAAAGGATTGTCCCGGAGAGCAGCGAAATGGATCATTCCTTCTTTACGTGGCCATGACTCATCCGAAAGGGTGAGCCCTCGGGGCGCGACCCGCCTGCCCCGATGGCTGCCCAACGGCGCCATGTGTCACGGCGGCCGGCGTGTCCGGCCGCCGTCGAACGAAGGAACAACCCCTGGTGCGCAGACCGCACATACGCAGTGTGGCCGTCGCCGTCGCGGTGGCGACGGCGGCCACGGGCCTGGCCGGCACGGCCTTCGCCCGCCCCGCGCCCTCGACGGCCCGCAAGGCCGCCGAAGCCGTCCGGACCACCGCACGGACCGCCCCCGTGGTGAACGCCGCCCGCGCGGCCGCCGTCGCCCACGCCGACGCCTCCGGGGTCGG
>NZ_MUNH01000033.1:0-6347 GCF_002154615.1 Streptomyces recifensis | reverse complement strand
GCCGGGTCCGGTGACGTCGGGGTGCCGGGGCGGATAGACGTGTGCGTGCACCTCGCGGCCGTCGGGTCCGGTGAAGGTGCGGACCTCCGGCTCGGGGTAGTACGCGGGGTCGACGGGGTCCCGGTGCCGGGCGCCGACCGTGCGGGCGCGGCCGGTGCCGGTGTCCAGCTCGATCACCTCGTACCCGGTGCGCGGACTCGCGCCGATGGCCGCGACCCGGCTGCCGTGGGCGGCGAGGGAGGAGTCGAACTCGGTCCAGGGACCGGCCGCGTCGGCGATCTCACCCGTCTCCGGGTCGAGTATCCCGAGCACGGCTGCCCCGCGGCCGTGCAGCACCGCGAGCAGCCCGTCGGCCAGGGGCGCGAACCAGCGCAGGCCGGGCTTCCACAGCGGGCCGGCGAACTCCTCCTGGCGCGGGCACAGCGGTACGCCGTCCCGGTACAGGTTCCACCAGCCGCTCCGGTCGCTCGCGTACAGCAACCGCCCGTCCGGCGCCCACTCCGCCTGGGCGATCGACTCCTCGTCGCCCCCGGCGACCGTGCGCACGTCCCGGAACCGGCCGTCGTCGCCGATCTCCGCCACGAGCAGCTCGGTGCCGTCCCACGGCATGCGCGGGTGGTCCCAGCCGAGCCAGGCGGCCCGGCGTCCGTCCGGGGAGACGCGGGCGCCGGTGACGAACCGGTGCCGCTCGTCGGTGAGTTCGCGTACGGCCGACCGGTCCCCGGCGGCCGAGCCGTCCAGCGGCACGGCGGCCAGTACACGCCGTACGTCACCGCTGCCCTCGCCGGTGAACTCCTCCAGCACGCAGCGGACTTCACCGCGCGCCGGGTCCAGCTCCGGTTCGGCCCAGCGCAGTCCGCCGCCCACCGGGGAGAGCGGGGTCAGCGGGACCGGCTCGCCTCCGGGCTCGTAGCGGTAGAGCCGCTGGTCGGCGAAGTGGGTGAAGACGACCAGGGGGCGATCCGGGCCGGGAGCGGCGGTCCAGGGGCGTCCGCCGTACTCGTGGACGCGGTTGCGCACGTTCCACGGCGGCGGCAGCACCGGCTCCTCGGCACCGTCGGCCGTGCGGCGCACCAGGGCGCGGCGGCCGCCCTCGGCGGGCCGGGGCTCGGTCCACCAGATCTCGTCCCCGACGAACCCCACCCACTCGGGGTGTCCGTCGTGCGCGGCGGCGAGCGCCGCGTCGATCGGCGACGGCCAGGAACCGTACGGCTGGACCGGCATCTCTTCCCCCATGTCGTCAGGCCGTCCGCAGGAAGCGGTCGAGGACGCGGACGCCGAATTCGAGCGCCTCCACGGGCACCCGCTCGTCCACGCCGTGGAACAGCGCCTGGTAGTCGAATCCTTCGGGCAGCCGCAGCGGAGCGAACCCGTACCCGGTGATTCCGAGCCGGGAGAACTGCTTGGCGTCGGTGCCGCCGGACATGCAGTACGGGACGACGTGCGCGCCGGGCGCGAACTCCTCCACGGCAGACCGCATCCTGCCGAACAGCGGGGCGTCCACCGGGGCCTGGAGGGCGACCTCGCGGTGCACGTACTCCCAGTCGACGTCCGGTCCGGTGAGCCGGTCCAGGGTGGACTCGAACTCCTCCTCGCCGCCCGGCAGGAAGCGTCCGTCGATGTGCGCGTGGGCTTCCCCGGGGATGACATTGACCTTGTAACCGGCGTCCAGCATCGTCGGGTTGGCGCTGTTGCGGACGGTCGACTCGACCAGCTTGGCGGCTGGGCCCAGCTTGTCCAGCAGCAGCTCCATGTCGTCGAAGTCGGGTTCCACACCGTAGAGTTCCGCCAGTTCGGTGAGGGCGGCCCGCACGGTCGGGGTGATGCGCAGCGGCCACTGGTGCTCGCCGATCCGGGTGACGGCGGCGGCGAGCCGGGTCACCGCGTTCTCCCGGTTCACCTTGGAGCCGTGTCCGGCGCGGCCGCCCGCGCTGAGCCGCAGCCAGCCGGTGCCCCGCTCCCCCGCCGCCACGGGATAGATCTCGCGCCCGGCGCCGTCGTGGAAGGTGAAGGCCCCCGACTCCCCGATGGCCTCCGTACAGCCCTCGAACAGCTCGGGGTGCCGGTCGGCGAGGAAGCCGGAGCCGTCCTCCGCGCTGGCCTCCTCGTCGGCGGTGAAGGCGATGACGAGGTCCCGGCGCGGCCGCACGCCCTGCCGGGCCCAGCCGCGCAGCACCGCCAGGATCATCGCGTCCATGTTCTTCATGTCGACGGCGCCACGCCCCCAGACCACGCCGTCGCGGACCTCGCCGGAGAAGGGGTGCACGCTCCAGTCGGCGGGCTCGGCGGGCACCACGTCCAGATGGCCGTGGACCAGCAGCGCGTCGGCGGACGGGTCGGTGCCCGCGACGCGGGCGACGACGTTGCCGCGCCCCGGTGTCCGCTCCAGCAGCAGCGGTTCGAGACCGGCGCCGGCCAGGCGCTCGGCCGCGTACTCGGCGGCCGGCCGCTCCCGGCAGTCGCCGCCGCCCCGGTTGGTGGTGTCGATCCGGATCAGCTCGGAGGTGAACTCCACCACCTCGTCCAGCGCGCGCTGGTCAGCCATACTGCTCCTCCACGGCGGCCGAGGCGATCGTGGTGACCGCCTTGAACGTGCGAATTGCCTCGTACATCGTGCCGTTGGTGTACGCCACCTTCCGCTCCCCGGTCCGCAGCACCCCCGGCACCACGGTGACGGCCATCGCCAGATGCTCGGCGTCGAACTCGACGGCGACCGTGAACGGCCCCTGGTCCAGGGGAGCTTGACGCACGGCGAGCCGCGCCGCCTCCTTGGCCGCCGCGCGGATGTCGGCGGCGGTACGGGCCGGGGTGCGGCAGACGGCCGCGTACCGCGAGACGTGGTCCTTGACCGCGACCTTCAGCGCCTCCGGCGCGTAGCCCAGCGCGTCCTCGCAGGCCAGATCGTCCCCGGTGACCAGCACCACCGGCACCCCGTACTCCGCGACGACGTACGCGTTGAGCAGGCCCTCGCTGGCGCGTACGTCGTTCACCCAGACCCCGGTGATCTGGTTGGCGAGGTAGGTGTGGGCGAGGACGCCCTCCATGCCGGCGCCGGCGTGGTAGCCGATGAACGCGATGCCGTCGACGTCGCCGTGCTGGACGCCCTCCACCATGGACAGCGACTTGTGGCGCCCGGTCAGCATCTCGACCCGCTCGTCCAGCTTCTCCAGCAGCAGGTTGCGCATGGTCCAGTGCGCCTCGTTGACGAGCACCTGGTCGGCGCCCCCGTCGAAGAAGCCCAGGGCGGCGGCGTTCACGTCGGAGGTGAACATCCCCCGGCAGCGCTCCCACTGCGGCGTCCCCGGCAGCACGTCGGCGGGCCAGGTGACCCCGGTGGCGCCTTCCATGTCGGCACTGATGAGGATCTTCATGCCGCGCAGGTTACGCGCCCTGACCGGCGGCGGCTACGACCCGGTCTCCGGCCGCCGCCCGGCCCGGGCCGTCCTCACTCGCGCGCCAGCACGAACCACCTGGCCGGCAGGTCGATCCGGGTGCCGTCCGGGAAGTGCTCGGTCTGCGGCAGGACCGTCTCCCCGGTGGCCAGGATCTTCAGGCCCGCCTCGGTCAGCAGACGGGGTATCTCCTCGTCCCCGGCGTCCGCGGGCTTGAGGTCGTGGTGGAAGACGCGGCGGAGCTTCGGCGGGGGCCCGGCGGGACCGGAGGCCGCCCGCTGGAGGACGTCACGGGAGGCGGAGGTCAGTTCCACCACGAAGGCCCGGCCCGCCTCCCCGAGCAGCTCGGCCACGGCGGCGGCGACCAGGGGCCGGGCAGCGGGCTCGCTCTGGTGGATGACGGCGCGCATGTAGACGTTGCTGTCCCCGAGCCGGTCGTGCAGGTCGCGCACCGCGTCGGTGTCGGTCAGGTCGAGCTGCTCGAACTCGGCGGCGGCCCCGGCCGTGGCACGGCGGGCGTGGTCGATCGCCGCGTCCGAGAGGTCGACGCCGACCGCGCGGGCGAACCGGGTGGCGAGGTAGCGGGTCTGGGTGCCGTTGCCGCAGCCGAGGTCCACGATGACGCGGCCGGCCTCGGCGTGGGGCAGCAGGAGATCGCTGTGCGGCTCGGCGGTCAGCGACGGGTCGGAGTCCCAGATCGCGTCCCCCCGCTCCTCGGAGGTCTCCCGCCAGTAGCTCTCCCAGTTGGAGCGGTAGTCGTCGGAAACGTTCACTGCGATCTCCCCAGGGTCGGTGCCATGATCGGGATATCGCGCCGACTGCCCCCGGACAAGGGGTCCAAGGGCCCCTTTTACGGAATCAGCGCCTGCTCGAACCACACCGTCTTGCGGCGCCCGCTCGTCGTCGCGCCCCACTCCTTCGCCAGCCGGCTGACCACGCCGAGGCCCCGGCCCGCCTCGTCGTCCGGTCCGGCGGTGCGCATGTCCGGCAGCCCCGGTTCCTCGTCGGTGACCTCGAACAGCAGGTCCCCGGCGCGCACCACGCGGAGCCCGACCGGGCCTCCCCCTCCCCCACCGTGCCGCACCGCGTTGGTGACGACCTCGCTGACCAGCAGCAGCGCGGTGTCCACCGCCTGCGGCAGCCCCCACGCGAGCAGGCGCTCGCGGACCAGGTGCCGGGCGCGGGATACCTCGCGCGGGTCGGACTCCAGCTGCCACTGGGCCACGTGGGCGTCGGGGATGCCGTTGAGCCGGGCCATCAGCAGGGCCACGTCGTCCTTGCGGCCGCCACGGGTGTTGAGGGCGCGGATGATGGTGTCGCAGGCGGCGTCCATGGAGGCGGCCGGGTGCGCGGCGGACTCGCAGAGTGCGGCCAGCCCCTCCCCGATGTCGGAGCCGCGGACCTCGACCAGGCCGTCCGTGCACAGCACCAGCCGGTCGCCGGGGGCGACCCGTACTCTTCGGACCTCGAAGGGCACCCCGCCGACGCCGATGGGCGCGCCGGTGGGCAGTTCGAGCAGTTCACTGCCGCCGTCCGCCGCCCGGACCAGCACGGGCGGGATGTGCCCGGCGTTGGCGATCTGCAGCTCGCCGCGGATCGGGTCGTAGACGGCGTAGAGACAGGTGGCGAGGTAGTTCTCCCCCAGCCTGCGGGCCAGGTCGTCCAGGTTGCGCAGCAGTTGCGCGGGCGGGGTATCCAGTGCGGCCATGGTCTGGACGGCGGTGCGCAGCTGGCCCATCATCGCGGCCGAGTTGAGCCCGTGGCCCATCACGTCACCGACGACCAGCGCGGTGCGGGAGCCGGGGAGCTTCACCGTGTCGAACCAGTCGCCGCCGATCCGGCCGAGCAGCGTGCCGGGCAGATAGCGGGTCGCCACGTCACATCCGGCCATCCGCGGGGTGACCTGCGGCAGCATGCTGTCCTGGAGGGTCTCGGCGACGTTCTCCTGGTACGTGTACATGCGCGCGTTGTCGAGCACCAGCCCGGCGCGGGCGGCGAGTTCGGCGCCGGTGGTGCGGTCCATGCCGTCGAAGGGCAGCCGGTCGGCGCGGCGCAGCAGCACCATGAAGCCGAGGACCACGTTGCGGGCCTTGAGCGGGACGATCAGCAGGGACCGGCCGTTGATGAGCGGCCTGAGGTCCCGCTTCTCGAACTCGCCGGAGATCCGGTTGCCCAGTTCGTCGCTGACCCTCGGGATGAGGACCGGTTCGCCGGTGACCATGCACTGGTAGAACGGGGTGTGCTCGGGAAAGGCGAACGCCTCGCCGACCGGCACGGTGTCGTCCCAGCGGCCGGGTTCGTCGTTGTGCTCGACCCAGACCCGGTGCATCAGCGTGCTGGCGTCCGGCGGCCCGTCGGGGAAGCCCTCGCCGGCGAGGACGGCGGAGCGCAGATGGGTGCCGGCGAAGTCGGCGAACCGGGGCACGGCCGCGCTGGTGACCTCGCGGATCGTCTCCCCCAGGTCGAGGGAGGTGCCGATGGCGGAGCTGACCTCGTTGAGGAACTCCAGCCGCTCCCGTACCGCCGCGTACTCCAGGTCGGCCAGCGCGTCGGCCGGGATCAGGGGTTCGCTGCGGGGGTGCGGGACAACGCTGTCGAAGCGGCCGGGGCGCCGGGGCACACCCCAGTACGGGGTGACGGGGACCCGCTCGTACTGGCTGAACTCCAGTACCGGATAGCCGAGTTCCAGGATCTGGGAGACGATGCGGGCACTGAGTCCGGGGCCCATGTTGGGCAGGATCTCGGGAAGCCTGCGCTCCAGGTCGGCGGCGGTGGGCAGTTCGGTGTGGCGGGCGAAGCCGGGGGCGATGCGTTCGGTGCTCTCGTCCAGGTTGCCGCGCGCCTCGCGCAGCCGGGTGGCGTCCGCGGCGAGCACCAGCAGCCGGGAGGGGCCGGGCCCGACCAGCGGGTAGGCCCACCACAGCACGTCGGTCCGCTCGTCGTCCGCGCGCCCGG
>NZ_MUNH01000345.1:0-7700 GCF_002154615.1 Streptomyces recifensis | reverse complement strand
GGGGCGCCCCCGC
The DNA here is from genome assembly GCF_002154615.1 of Streptomyces recifensis. Lineage (NCBI taxonomy): Bacteria > Bacillati > Actinomycetota > Actinomycetes > Kitasatosporales > Streptomycetaceae > Streptomyces > Streptomyces recifensis. The sequence continues at coordinate 7,687 of NZ_MUNH01000345.1, read as the reverse complement.
GCGCGTGGCGGCTGTCTCGGCCGGGGTGTCTGCCGGTGCCTCAGCCCTTGGTGGTGCACTTCGGCAGGTCGGCGGTGCGGCCCTCGCGGATGTCCTTGAGGGCGTCCAGGGCGTCGCCGATCTTCTTCACCTTGACCAGGGTGAGGCCGCTCGGGGTGTCCTTGGCGGCGGAGGCGCAGTTGTCGGCCGGGGTGAGGAAGTACTGGGCGCCCTTGGCGCGCGCGCCGACCGTCTTCATCTCGATGCCGCCGATGGGGCCGACCGTGCCGTCGTCGTCGATGGTCCCGGTGCCCGCGACGAACTTGCCGCCGGTGAGGCTGCCCGGGGTGAGCTTGTCGTAGATGCCGAGCGAGAACATCAGGCCGGCGCTGGGGCCGCCGACGTCGGCGAGCTTGATGTCGATGGTGAACGGGAAGGTGTGGTCGGTTCCGGCGGAGATCCCGACGATGGCCCGGTGGGCGCCCTTGTCGTCGGAGTCGGTGGTCGTGATCGTCACGTCCCGCGTCCTGGTCGCCGTCCGGTGCGCCTTCTCGGCGGCGGCCTGGTCCTTGGCGGGGACCACGGTGAAGACCACCTTCTGGCCCGGCTTGTGCTTGGTCACCAGCTTCGCCACGTCGGACGGCTGCTTGACCGGGGTGCCGTCCACGGCCTTGATCACGTCGCCCGCGTGCAGCCGGCCCTCGGCCGGGGAGTCCTTGATCACCGTCGAGACGATCACCCAGGACGTCACCGGGATGTGCAGCTCCTTCAGGGCGGCGACCTTGGCGCTCTCCTGGGACTGGCTGAACTCCTCGGCGTTCTCCTGGGTGGACTGCTGCTCGGTCTTGCCGTCCGGGTAGAGCGTGTCGTGCGGGACGACCTTGGTGTCGTGCGCCAGCCAGCCGTAGACCGCCTCGACCAGGTTCATCCGGAAGTCCGCGCTGGTCACCCGCACGGTGGTCATGTTCAGGTGGCCGTCGGCCGGATAGGTGCGGTGACCCGAGACCTGGAGCACCGGCTCGCCGTCGTGCTCCCCGAGCGTGTTCACGGTCGGCCCCGGCGACATCTCCGCGTACGGCACGGGGATGAGCACTCCCGCGCAGAGCAGCGCGATCAGCATCAGGGTGGACGCGAGCATCGTCGCGGTACGGCGTGGCATGGCACGACAGTACGGGACACGTGTGTCGGCGCCCCGTCAGGGCACCCCCGTCAGGCGCCGGGAGCGCCTGTGTGGGACCGCTCCATGGCCTCGCGGAAGCGCGCGTAGCCGTCGAGTTCCGGCCCGTCGCCGCGGGTCCTGCGGGTCCGGTTGGCCCAGCTTCCCCACAGACCGGCCGCGACCGCGGCGATGAACGGAATCAGCAACCAGACGAGGACCGCCATGCCGACCTCCCAACCCCATGAGTGTCCGCTGCGAACTGAGTGATCAGCAGATTAACCATTCGCAGGGACAACGCTCACGCGCGGGGGGCGGTTACGCAACCGGAGCACCCGATGGGCCGAACGTCACCGCTCCGGTCACCGCCGTCAGCAGGCGCCGACCCATTCCTCGGTGCCGTCGGAGAAGCGCTGGTGCTTCCAGATGGGCACCTCGTGCTTGAGGTCGTCGATGAGCTTCCGGCAGGCCTCGAACGCCTCGGCCCGGTGCGGGCACGCCACGCCGACGACGACGGCGAGGTCGCCGACCGTCAGGTCACCCACCCGGTGGACGGCGGCCAGGGCGCGCACCGGGTAGTCCGCGACGACCTTCTCCGCGACCCGCCGCATCTCCTCGGCGGCGGTGGGGTGGCAGGAGTAGCCCAGGGCGTCGACGTCCGCGCCCCCGTCGTGGTTGCGCACGGTGCCCACGAACAGCGAGATCCCGCCCGCCGCCTCGTCTCCGAGCGCGGCGAACACCTCGTCCACCGAGAGGGGGGTGTCCCGGATGCCGATCAGCATGATGGGGCTGGGGGCCGCCTGCTCACCGGGGTGTTCGTTCGTGAGTGCCATGTCTCCATGGTGCCGCACACCGGGGAGGGGGCGGAATGCGGTGCTCGGCCGGACGGGGCGGTCCGGCGGCTCAGATGCGGCGGCGCGCCTTGCGGGCCCGGCGGACCACCGCGGCCGCGCCGAGCAGCGCCACGGTCGCGCCCGCCGCGCCGGCCGCCGTGGCGTCCTTGCGGCCGAGTCTGCGCCCGGCGACGGTGTGCCGGCCGGAGACCTCCTCCAGCAGTTCCGCGAGCACGTCCTCGTTGGTCCAGCGGGGCCGCCACCCGGCCGAGTGCAGCCGGCTGCCGCTGACCACCCACGGGTACATCGTGTACGCCAGGTCGCCCGCCGGGGACGGGGTGAGGCCGATCCGGTGCAGCCGGGCGGCCGCGCCGAGGGCGACCGCGGAGGGCAGCTCCATGCGCCGGATGCCGCTCAGCTCCTCGACCTCCTCCTGTTCCAGCCAGCCGTCGCAGCCGACGGCGAGTTCCCCGTCGACCTTCTCCAGCACGGCGTACTCCAGCGCCGTGCACAGGTCGTCGACGTGGCAGAACTGCCAGGCGGGGCGGGAGTCCGCGACCACCAGCAGCCGGGGCGACTCGAAGTACCGGGTCAGCGCGGTGTCGGTGCCGCCGACCAGCAGGGCGGGGCGTACGACGGTGACGTTGAGACCGGGGTGCGCGCGGGGCGCGCGGCGGGCCAGGCGCTCGATCTCCAGCAGATCGGCGACCCCGGTGGCCTCGGCGGTGGCGCGCAGCTCGGCGTCCTCCGACAGCGGCAGCTCGTTGTCGGGCAACGCGCCGTAGACCATGGCCGACGTGCACAGCACGACCCGGTGCACCCCGGCGGCGGCCGCGGCGGTGAGCACGGTCTGGGTGCCGCGCACGTTGTACGCGGTGCGGGCGGCCGCGTCGCTGCCCAGGTCCAGGTCGAGCGCGAGGTGCACCACGACGTCGGCGCCGCGCAGCTTCTCCGCGATCGCCGGGTCCCGCACGTCGAGGATGTGCCACTCGGCCTCGGCGCACTCCCCGCGCCGCTCGTCGATGGCCACCACCTGCCGGATCTCCTCGGACGCCGCCAGCCGCTCGGTGAGCAGCGCGCCGATCCCGGTGGCGGCACCGGTGACCGCGACGACGGGTCCACGCACCGCGGGCGAGGGCGAGGGCGAGGGCGATGCGGGCGGAGATGAGGGGTTTCGCGCTGCGCGAACCTGCGGATCTGGGGAACTCACCGGGCGTCTCCAGCGGTTGTCTTCAGTACGAGCGCGGACGACGCGCCCGTACCAGGTGCATCCATCCTGCCGCAGCCCATCTGTGGGCGAAGCACCGAGGCCCTATCCGGTCCGGGTGTCTACGCTGGGTGGTGAAGTCGGGCAGCCGCGCCGCCGGAGAGAACCGGTGGCCTTACCAGCCGAGGAACCCCGTGAGTGACACCCCATTCGGATTCGGCCTTCCGCCGGAGGAGCCGGACGACGGCGACGAGGGCAAGAAGAAGGACCAGCAGAGCGGTGGTGGGCAGGGGCCGGCCAACCCGTTCGGTTTCGGCGGTCTGCCGGGAGCCGGGGGTTTTGGCGGTCCCGGCGCCGACAATCCGCTCGCCGCGATGTTCGGCTCTCTGAACCCCAATGACCTGGGCGCGGCGTTCCAGCAGCTCGGCCAGATGCTCTCCTACGAGGGCGGCCCGGTGAACTGGGACATGGCCAAGCAGATCGCCCGCCAGACGGTCGCCCAGGGCACCCAGGACGGCGTCAAGGACGCGAGCGTCGGCCCGTCCGAGCGCTCCGCGGTGCAGGAGGCGGTGCGCCTGGCCGACCTGTGGCTGGACGACGCCACCTCGCTGCCCTCCGGCGCCGGCACCTCCGTGGCCTGGTCGCGCGCGGAGTGGGTCGAGGCGACCCTCCCGGCCTGGAAGGAACTGGTCGACCCGGTCGCCGAGCGGGTCGGCGCGGCCATGGGCGACGTCCTGCCGGAGGAGATGCAGGCCATGGCGGGCCCGCTGATCGGCATGATGCGCTCGATGGGCGGCGCCATGTTCGGCACCCAGATCGGGCAGGCCGTGGGCGTGCTCGCGGGCGAGGTCGTCGGCTCCACCGACATCGGTCTGCCGCTGGGACCGGTGGGCAAGGCCGCGCTGCTCCCGGTCAACATGGAGGCGTTCGGCAAGGACCTGGGCATCCCCATGGAGGAGGTGCGCCTGTACCTCGCTCTGCGCGAGGCGGCCCACCAGCGCCTCTTCGCCCACGTGCCGTGGCTGCGCTCCCACCTGTTCGGCGCGGTCGAGGGCTACGCGCGCGGTATCAAGGTCGACACCGCCAAGCTGGAGGACGTGGTCGGCCAGTTCGACCCGCAGAACCCCGAGCAGCTTCAGGACGCGCTGCAGCAGGGCATGTTCCAGCCCGAGGACACGCCCGAGCAGAAGGCGGCCCTGGCCCGGCTGGAGACCGCGCTCGCGCTGGTCGAGGGCTGGGTGGACGCGGTGGTCCACGCGGCCGCGAAGCCGCGCCTGTCCTCCGCCGACGCGCTGCGCGAGACGCTGCGCCGCCGGCGCGCGAGCGGCGGCCCGGCGGAGCAGACCTTCGCCACGCTGATCGGTCTGGAGCTGCGCCCGCGCCGGCTGCGCGACGCCTCCCGCCTGTGGGCCTCGCTCACCGACGCGCGCGGGGTCGACGGCCGGGACGACCTGTGGCACCACCCGGACATGCTGCCGACCGCCACCGACCTGGACGACCCGGACGGCTTCGTCCACCGCGAGCAGATGGACTTCTCCGAGCTGGACAAGATGCTCGGCGAGGCGGCCGGCGGCGCGGGGAAGCCCGACCTGAAGAAGGACGAGGGCGACGAGGGCAAGGGCGACAAGAGCGAGTGAGCCTGTACGACGACGCGGTCCTCGTGCTCAAGGGGTACGAGGACCAGCCCGACCTGCGTGACGCCTACCAGGCCCACCTCGCCGCCCACCCGGACGGCATCTGGCGGTCCTGCGACGCGGGGCACCTCACGGCCAGCGCGCTGGTGATCGACCCGGAGCACGGCCGGGTGCTGCTGACGCTGCACAGGAAGCTGCGGATGTGGCTCCAGATGGGCGGCCACTGCGAGCCGGGCGACATCTCCATGGCGGGCGCGGCCCTGCGCGAGGCGACGGAGGAGTCCGGCATCGCCGGGCTGACCCTGCTCCCGGGCGGCCCGGTCCGGCTGGACCGGCACCCGATCCCGGCCCCCTGCAACTGGCACCTCGACGTGCAGTACGCGGTGCTGGCCCCGTCCGGCGCCGAGCAGGCGATCAGCGACGAGTCGCTGGACCTGCGATGGTTCGGCTACGACGAGGTCGCCGACGTGGCGGACGAGTCGGTGGTACGGCTGCTGGAGGCTACGCGGGCACGGCTGTGAGGCGGGGTGCGGTGCGGAGAGCCTGGATCTGAACGGGGTTCGGCGCCGCACCCCGTTCAGACTCCGAACGCGCAAGGGGCGCCCGCCGCTGTGGGCGCCCCTTGCGTTCGTCTCGTCACGTCCGCCGCGTCACCGTCCGGCGCACGCGCGCTCAGCTCCAGACGTTGCCCTGGTTCTGCCCGCGTGCGCCCTGCTGGCCCATGCCGAACTGGGCCGCGACCCCGCCGCCTATCTGCGCGTGCTGGGGCGGCAGCAGCTCGCTGGGCTGGACCAGGGCGAAGCCGGAACCCATGAAGCTCAGCTCCCAGCCCTCGCCCGTACTGCCGCGTCGCCGCCACACCCCGGACGAATGGGTCTGGGCCTGCATCTGCACCCGCAGCGAGGTGGACCAGGCGACGATGGCGTCCGCGTCGCAGTTGACGTACCGGTCCGGCGTGACCTGCATCAGCAGGGGCGTGCCGGAGGTCATCAGGGCGACCTTGCCGCGGCCGGTGATGTTGAGCTGGTACTTCCCCGAGCCGGAGATGCCGTAGAGGCTGTCCACCGCGATGACCTCGTGGTGCAGCGAGGAGTCCATGGCGAGGACGTAGGAGCTGTCCACGGTCAGGCCCTCCTGCTCCACGTCCAGCAGATGGACGTGCTGGGCGAGGTTGGCCAGGTAGACGGTGCCCTGGCCGTGACAGCGCATCAGGTCCAGGCCCTCGCCGGTGTGGGCCCGCGCCCGGCGCTGGCCCTGGCTGCGGTACTCGGCGTCGAACTCGACCAGGCCCTGGTAGGCGACCATGGCGCCCTTGCGGGCCAGCAGGTCGTCGTGCCCCTCCAGGGCGACGCGGAGCATCTGCGCGTTCTGTAGGCTCCAACGCTCCTGGGTCTGGGAGTCGTTGTGCGCGAAAAGCGGGCTCTGCATGGTGTCTGTGCTCCCCCTCAGCCCCGGAACCGGAGGCGGTCGGTGCTGTCCTCGCTGGGCTGGACGACGACGATGCCCTGCCCGGAGAACGCCATCTGGTACGCCTCGCCGCTGCCCCGGCCGATCAGCGACTGGGCCTTGAAGCTGCGCTTGCCCTTCACCTTGAGGTTCGGGGACCACGCCACGAGCGCGTCCGGGTCGACGTACGTCTCGTCCTCACCGCCGCCGCAGTCCACCACGATCGGGGTGCCGCGCGAGGTCAGCGCGACCCAGCCCTGTCCGGAGATCCTGGTGTTCCACAGGCCCTGTCCGGCGAACTTGGCGAGCCCCTTCACCCGCTCCACGCCCCAGGTGAGGCCCGCGTCGAAGGCGAGGAGGTTGGTGGCGTTGACGGAGATGCCGTCGCCGTTCAGGTTGATCACGACCACGTCGGCGCCGTAGTCGGCGAGGTAGAGCAGGCCGTCGCCGGAGCACTTCATCAGCGGGGCGCCCTCGCCGGTCATCCAGTCGCGGGCGATCTGGCGGACGGCGGGCGGGTTGGGCTCGTACTGGATGAAGCCCTCGTAGGCGATCATCGAGCCCACGCGGGCGAGGAGGTCGTTGCCGGTCTGCATGGCGACCTTCAGCATGTGGCTGCCGTGGTTCTCCATGCGGGCGGTGACGGGTGCGGGGGCGAAGCCCGCGAGCGGCTGGTTCATGACGGGCTCCCTCAGACCTCGTACGGCTGGACGACGATGAAGTTGCCGGGTGCGCCCCGGAACTGGAGGTTCACGCTCTCGCCCGTGTCGCCCGCGTAGGCGTTGCGGCGCATCCGGACCTGGCTGGAGACGATCACCTGTGAGGCGGCCGACCAGGCGACCACCGCGTGGCAGTCGGCGAAGGTCGTCGGCGTCACCGGCAGCACGACGGGCGTGCCGTGGGTCTTGACGACGAGCGTGCCGGTGCCCTGGAACTGCATGGTGAACAGCGCGCCACCGGGGATGCCGTGGCCCTCGATACGGCGGACCTCGTACTGCAGGCTCTCGTCGAAGGCGAGCACGTTCTCGGCGGAGACGCAGATCGCGTCGCCCTGCAGCTCGACCGGGTGGAGGTGGGTGGAGTTGTCGGCGAGGAACACCTGTCCCTGGCCGGTGCAGCGCATCAACTGCATCTCCTGGCCCGTCGCGTTGCCCACGAGCCGGCCGGTGATTCCGGCGCCCTTGTAGCTGAAGTCGACCTTGCCCTGGTAGAGCACCATGCTGCCCTGCCGGGCCAGTACCGGCTGGCCGCCGGCGCCCAGGTCGACGCGGATCAGCTTGTGGTTCTGCTGGGTCCAGCGCTGCCCGGTGGGCGCCTCCTTGAACTTCTGGAGCGCGGCGCCCACTCCGGCCGCTCCCTGGGGCGCGCACTGCGGGACACCGTAGGAAGGGGTGCCCTGGCCGGGGACCTGGCCGTAGCCGGGGGGCATGGG
>NZ_MUNH01000344.1:0-2255 GCF_002154615.1 Streptomyces recifensis | reverse complement strand
GCCGCGCCGCTGCTGCTGGCCTGCGCGCTGGTGCTGCGGCTCAGCGAGGGTCCGGGCGTGGTGTTCCGGCAGGAGCGCATCGGCAAGGACGGGCGCCCCTTCACCCTGCTGAAGTTCCGCACCCACCGCCCGGTGGACGAGCGGGAGTCGGCGACCCGGTGGAGCGTGGCGGACGAGCGGCGGATGAACCCGTTCTGCCGGTTCCTGCGCCGGACCTCGCTGGACGAACTGCTCCAGCTCTGGAACGTCTTCCGCGGCGACATGAGCCTGGTCGGCCCGCGCCCCGAACGCCCGTACTTCGTCACGCAGTTCAGCCAGTGCTACCCCGGCTACGCAGCCCGGCACCGGATGCGGGCGGGCATCACCGGGCTGGCTCAGGTCAGCGGATTGCGCGGGGACACCTCGATCGAGGACCGGGCGCGCTACGACAACGCCTACATCGACAACTGGTCGCTGTGGCAGGACGTCTGCATCCTGCTGCGCACCGCGGCCGCCGTCGTGCGGTCCACCGGGAGCTGACGGATGAGCCTCGCGCTGCCGCTCGGCCGCCCCCGGCACTGGTCCCCGGTGCTGCCGGTGCTCGCCGTGCTCTTCCTGCTCGCGCTGCCCCTCTCCTCCAGCGAGGGTGGCGGCGCGGGCCCGGCCGACGCGGCGTCCGCGCTGGTCGTCGGCGCCTGCCTGGTGCGGCTGCTGCGGGAGCGGGCCCGCCCGCTGTCCGCCAGGGCCGCGCTGGTGCTGGGGCTGCCGGTGGCCGGGGCGGCGCTCGCCGCGATGGGCGCCGCCTCCCCGGGCGCCGGCCTCGCCGGACTCGGCCGCTACCTCCAGGTCTTCGTCCTGGTCCCGGCCGCCGTGCTCCTCCTGATCCGCGACCGCCGGGACTTCCGGCTGCTGGCCTGGGCGCTGGTGGGCCTCGCGCTCTGGCAGGGCGCGGTCGGCGTGCGGCAGTACGCCACCGGGACCGGCGCCTCGTACCAGGGCCGGATGATCCGCGCGGTGGGCACCTTCGGGCCGTACGACGTGATGGGGATGGCCACCGTGGTGGCGTTCGGGCTGCTGTGCGCGGTGGGCCTCGCCCTGGGGAAGGCGCCGGTGCGGGAGCGGGCGGCCGCGGCCGGGTGCGCGCTGGCGCTGCTGGTGCCGCTGGCGCTCTCCTTCAGCCGGGGCGCGTGGATCGCCACCGCCGTCACCCTCACCGCGCAACTGCTGCTGGCCGGGGTCCGCCGGGCGCTCAAGGTGGGCGCCGTGGTGATCGCGGCCGGGGTGGTGCTGGTGGGCGGTCTCGGGGTGGGCACGGCGATGCTCCAGGAACGGATCGACAGCATCACCAAGGTCACCGACGCCCCCGACCAGTCGGTCACCGACCGGTACACCATGTGGGCGGCGGCCACCGGCATGTGGCGGGAGCACCCGCTGACCGGCGTGGGGTTGAAGGGCTTCCCGGAGTACCGGGACGGCCACGCCTCGCTCGCGCTGTCCTCGGGCAGCGACACCGAGGGCGCGGGCGTCGGCTTCCGCAGACAGCCGCTGCTCTCCCCGCACAACATGTATCTGCTGGTCCTCGCCGAACAGGGTCTGACCGGCCTGCTGTGCCTGGCGGGCGGCTGGCTGGCGATGCTGGTGCTCGGCCTGCGCGGCCTGCGGGCGGCCCGCCGTACGGGCCGGGGCCTGGACTGCGCGCTGATCGGCTGCGGCCTGCTGCTGTGGCAGCTCGTGGACTTCGTGTACGCCGACATCGGCGGCCCCTCCACCGTGCTGACGGCGGTGTGCCTGGGCCTGGTGGCGTGGTGGGCCCTGGCCGGCGCGGACCCGGAGGGCGCGCGATGACGCTGACGCCCGTTCCGGGACCGGGCACGACGACCCGGCAGCCCCCGCCGACCGAGCCCGAACACGCCCCGGTGACCCGGCGGTTCCTCGCCCGCGCCGCCCTGCTGACCGCCTCCCTGTCCGCCGCCGGTGCCCTGCTCGGGCTGGTCCGGGACCAGTCGCTGGCCCGGCTGTTCGGGGCCGGACGGGACACCGACGCCTTCCTGGTCGCCTGGACGGTGCCCGAGTTCGCGGCCACCCTGCTGATCGAGGACGGGCTGGCCTTCGCGCTGATCCCGGCGTTCAGCATGGCGCTGGCCCGTCGTGCGCAGGGCGCTCCGGGAGATCCCGTACGGGCCCTGGTCCGGGGGACACTGCCCCGGCTGGCCCTGGCCTTCACCGTGGTGGGGGCGGTGCTCGCGCTCGGCGCTCCGCAGCTCGTCCAGGTGCTC
>NZ_MUNH01000343.1:0-9746 GCF_002154615.1 Streptomyces recifensis | reverse complement strand
GGCCACCCGGGTGGCCTAGGGCTTCCGCCGGGATACGCAGGGATTGCGGGGGGGCGGGGTCAGAGTGGGGCTCCGGCTTCGGCCTCGGGTCAGACCAGCCGGCGGGCCGTGGCCCAGCGGGTCAGCTCGTGCCGGTTGGAGAGCTGGAGCTTGCGCAGCACCGCGGAGACATGGGACTCGACCGTCTTCACCGAGATGAAGAGCTGCTTGCCGATCTCCTTGTAGGCATAGCCGCGCGCGATCAGCCGCAGCACCTCACGCTCGCGCTGGGTGAGACGGTCGAGGTCCTCGTCGACCGGCGGGGCGTCGGTGGAGGCGAAGGCGTCCAGCACGAACCCGGCCAGCCGGGGCGAGAAGACCGCGTCGCCCTCCTGCACCCGGAAGATGGAGTCGATCAGGTCGGACCCGGTGATGGTCTTGGTGACATAGCCGCGCGCCCCGCCCCGGATCACCCCGATCACGTCCTCCGCCGCGTCCGACACGGAGAGCGCGAGGAAGCGCACCGGCTGCTCCGGGTCGGCCATCAGGGCCGCGCTGCGCCGGAGCACCTCGACCCCGCCGCCGCCGGGCAGATGGACATCGAGCAGGACCACCTCGGGCCGGGTCCTGGTGATGACCGCGACCGCCTGGTCGACGTCCGGGGCCTCACCGACCACCTCGACCCCGGTACGCGCGGTCTGCCCGATCTCCGCCTGCACGCCGGTACGGAACATGCGGTGGTCGTCCACGAGCACCACGCGCACATGGCGCCCGACCGCGCTCTCGGTGCCTTCGGTCGTCTTCGCGGTGTCGCGTCCGGGTTCGGCCACCTCCGCCTCCCCCGCCGTGCCGTTCGCCTCGGTCGCGTCACTCATGCCGTCTTCTCCGCCCTCTCCATCTCCAACTCGACTTCCGTGCCGCCGTCCGGCACCGACCGCAGCCGGGCCGTACCGCCGTTGCGCTCCATGCGCCCGATGATCGACTCCCTGACCCCCATGCGGTCGGCGGGTATGGAGTCGAGGTCAAAGCCTGGACCCCGGTCGCGGACGGACACGAAGACCGTACGGCCCTCGACCTCCGCGTAGACCTGCACGGCACCGCCCTCGCCACCGTACTTGGCGGCGTTGACCATCGCTTCGCGCGCGGCCTGCATCTGCGCGATCGTGCGGTCGTCCAGCGGGCAGTCGCCCACCACCACGACCTCTATGGGCACGCCGTGCTTGTCCTCGACCTCGGCCGCGTTGCGCCGCACCGCCTCCGCGACCGTGTCCGGCTCGTCGGCCTCGTCCTTGCCGGTGCCCTCCGGCTTGTACAGCCAGGTGCGCAGGTCCCGCTCCTGCGCGCGGGCCAGGCGGCGCACCTCCCCGGCGTTGTCCGCGTTGCGCTGTATCAGGGTGAGGGTGTGCAGCACCGAGTCGTGGACGTGGGCGGCGACCTCGGCCCGCTCCTGGGCACGGATGCGCATCAGCCGTTCCTCGGACAGGTCCTGGGTCACGCGGACGAGATAGGGGCCCGCGAGCAGGGTGATGCCGACCAGCACGGCGAGTGCCGCCTCCAGCACCGCGCCCAGGTGGGCGGCGGACACCTGCATCAGGAAGATCGCGGAGACCCCGGCGGTGACCAGCAGCACGCCCACGGCCGCCCGGAGCAGGGTGAGCGTGCGCCGACGGCCGCCGACCTCGACCCAGCGGGCCCGGCGGGCGTTGTCCGCCTGCCGCCACACCAGGGCGACACCGGCCGCGACCAGCACCACCGGTACCAGGTACGCCTTTGCGGTGTTGGTCAGGTTGACGCTGCCCAGGAAGACGATGGACACGATGACCATGAGGAGCAGCGCGACCATCTGCCCCTTGTCGGGTTTGCGGGCGACGAGTCTGCGGCGCCCCTCCCGCGAGGTCTCGGTGCCGACCAGCGAGGCCGGTTTGTGGTCGCCCACCCCGCCGACACCGAGCGGGACGAAGAACCAGAACGCGGCGTACAGCAGCGCACCGAGTCCGTTCGCCATGAGCAGGCCGACGAAGGCAAGCCGCACCCACACCACGGGCAGCCCGAGATGCCCGGCGAGCCCCCGCGCCACTCCGCCCAGCCAGCGGCCGTCACCGCTGCGGTAGAGCTTGCGCGGCGGCCGCGGGTCTTCGAGTGGGAGTGCTGCGGCTTCCGGCATGCCAACGATGGTCACACGGCGGCCGGGACCGGGGCATCAGGGTCGCCCCCCGAGACTCCCCTGATCTTCACCAGGGTTTCCCCCAGTCCCGGCGGACGACTCCGGGCCGGGGCCCCGGCCCGGAGTCGAACATCTCCCCCGCTCGTCTCAGGGGCGATTTCAGGGTTCGACCAGGGTCGACCCGACTGCCCACACGACTCCCGGCCCGTCACCATGGACACATGACGGATCACGAGCACGCCGCGACGGGTCCGGGACCCGGCACCGGCCCACGCCCGGCACCGGGCGCCGGGCCGACGGATGCCGAACCCGCCGCGACGGAGCGGACGGGAGCGGACCGGGCGGACACCACACGAGCACCGGAGACGCCCGCGGGAGAGCGGGGCGCGGAGAGAGGGGGTGGAGCGGTGAGGAACACGGGAGAGACGGACTCCGGGGCGCACGGGCCTGAAGCGGAGGAACCGGGAGCGCGGGGCTCGGCAGCGCCGGGCTCGGCGGCCGGCGGCTCGGGAAGAGCGGGAGAAGCGGACACCCCGGCAGGGCACCGCACCGCCGAGACCCCCCGCCGCTTCCGCCGCGACCGGCGGCACAAGATGATCGCGGGCGTGTGCGCGGGCCTCGGCCGCCACACGGACATGGACCCGGTGATCTTCCGCATCACCCTGGCCGTGCTGGCCGCGACCGGTGGCATCGGCCTGATCTTCTACGGCTTCGCCTGGCTCCTCGTCCCGTACGACGACGAGGAGGAGAACGAGGTACGCAAGCTGCTGACCGGCCGGGTCGACGGGCAGGCACTGGCCGCCGTCCTGTTCGCCCTGATCGGCTGCGGGGTCATCCTGACCACCCTGCGCAACGGCGGCGTGCTCACCTTCGCCGTGGTGCTCTCCCTGCTGCTGGCCGGGGCCGGGTACTGGTCACGGCACCGCGCCACCACCGACCCGGCCCCCTCTCCGAGCGACGAGCCGAAGTCGCCCAGGGGCCACCCCATAGCGGCGCAGGCGGCGGCCGACGCCCCACCGGAGACCCAGGCACCGCCGATCTACTACAGCGGGCCCTCCTGGTGGCGGGACCCGATCGTCAAGGACGGCACCCACGTCGGCGGCACCGGGTACTTCTGGGGGCCGAGCGACGCCTACGAGCAGCATGTGTCGCCCTCCCCGCCGATCGACTTCGTCATGCAGCTCCCCTGGCCCCACTCGCTCGCCGGGCGCACAGCGGGTGACAAGCGCCCCAGGTCGCGCGGGCCGCGCTGGATCAGCGGCTGGGTGTTCCTGCTGGCGCTGCTGGCGGGCGGCCTGGGCGGCAGCCGCAACTGGGAGTCCCGCCCGCTGGCCACCAGCCTCCAGACCGGGCTGGCCTGCGCGCTGGTGGTCTTCGGACTGGGCATAGCCGTCAGCGCCTTCCTGGGGCGCACAGGAGGCGGGTCCGCCTTCCTGGCCCTGGTGACGGCGCTGCTGCTGGCCGGAAGCGCCGTGCTGCCGAGCGACGTCACCTCGCACTGGCGGCAGACCGCCTGGCGGCCGGCGGCCACGGCGGACGTCCGCCCCGCCTACGAGCTGGGGTCCGGCTCCGCCACCCTCGACCTGACCAGGGTGCGCCTGGCCAAGGACCAGACGGTCTCCACCAGGGCGGGGCTGGGAGCGGGCCGGCTGCGCGTGATCGTCCCGGCGGACACGGCGGCGGTGCTGAGTATCGACGTGGGGGTGGGCGACATCCGGTTGCCCGGTGACAACACGAAGGACGTGGACGTGCGGCCGGGCCGGCATGAGACGACGAATCTGGCGCCGGACAAGGGGACCAAGGAGGCCGGCGTGCTGCGGATCGACCTGCATGTGGGCATCGGGCAGGTGGAGGTCAGCCGTGCTGCGTCATGAGTTCCAGCCCGGCCGGCTGGTCGGCGGGGTCTGCCTGACGGTCGCGGGCGCCCTCTACCTGGGGGACGTGCGCGGGCTGTGGGACATTCCGTGGTTCACCGCGATCCCCCTGGCCGTCGGCGGCCTGTTCCTGGCGGGCGTGACCACCGCCCTCACCCGCGCCCTGCGCAGACGGAACGGCGCGGAGGACGAGAAGGTCTGAGGTCCCGCCCGGGGACTCGGCCGGGTGGCAGATCCGTATCTAGCGGTATCCGCCCGACCGGCGTCGGCGCCGGTCCCGCAGAGAGGCATCGACGGAGAGGTAGGGGGTGCCCGCGAGGACGAGAGGCAGCCACGCCATCAGATAGGCGAGGTCGTTGCCGTAGTAGTAGGGGCTGGTGGCCCAGCTCACCGTCAGCCACAGGCTCAGCGAGATCAGCGCACCGCCGAGGGCGGCCAGCCGGCCGAGGAGCCCGACCAGGATGCCGATGCCGACGGCCAGCTCACCGAAGGCGATCGCGTAGCCGAAGCCGACGGGGCTCTTGAGGGCCAGGTCGACGAGGGCCGGGATCGCGGAGGAGTCCCGGACCGCGCGCATCGTGTCGCCGAGCGAACCGGCACCGCCGGCCTTCATGAAGGCGCTGTCGGTGATCTTGTCCAGACCGGCGTAGACGAAGGTGACGCCCAGGAAGATCCGAAGTGGGAGAAGGGCGTAACGGGTGGCGGTCGCCCGCCAGTCACGGTCCCCGTCGAGATGGGTGGTGTGCGTGTCCGTTCGCAAACCCTGAGTCATCACTGCTGGCCGCCTCTCGCCCACCGTCCCGGACCCCTCACACGACGATACGTATGAAGAAAGGAGCCGGTTCAATCCTCCCCGGAGGATTTTCCGGATATCGGTGCAGCGTACGGGGTCAGTCCGTCACCTCGATGGGGTACCGGTTGGTGGCCAGCCCGGCCGCCGTCACCACCTGCACCTCCACCGCGCCGGGCTCCACCTCGACCGGGACCGGGACGGTGAGGACGCTGTCGGTGGGGTTGCGGAAGCCGCCGGCGACCGGGATCAGGGGCACATGGACGTCGACCGCGCCGATACGGACGACCATGCGGGCGAGCCGGTCGGCGCCCTGGGCGCCGGGCGGGACGAAGCCGGTGCCGCGGATCTCGATGTCGTCCCCGGTGCGGATCGGCCCGTCCAGGTCGCCGGGCTCGCGGGCACGGATCACGGAGAGCACCACCGGACGGCCGCCCTCGGCGTACTTGCCCGCCAGGTAGGTGGCCGCCGAGATGAGCACCAGCACGGCCAGCCCCCAGGGCAGGTCGGGAAGCTGGTCGGGGCGGCGGCCGAGCCGGACGGCGGCGAAGACCAGGGCGACGGCACTGATGACGACGTACTGGATGTCGGCGAAGGCACCCCGGCCCGCGTCGTCGGTGAGCAGGTCGGCGGCGCGCGGCCGGTGCGCCGGGACCTTCTGGAGGCGCTGACCGAGGACACGCAGGCCGACCACCCGGCGTACCAGGACGGCGATGCCGCACACCACGGCGAGGACGGTCACCACACCCGCGCCGCGCGCGAGGTCGAGGCCGGCGAGGAGGGAGTCGCGTTCGGCGGGGTCGGAGGCGGCGGCGAGGCGGCCCGCGAGCAGCAGGACGGCGTAGGCGACGAACAGCACCCAGAAGGCGGCGACCGTCCGGGAGGTGGACATCCGGTTGTCCTCGCCGATCATCGGGGCCAGCGCCCCGCCACGCGCCCGGTGGAAGAAGCCGGCGAGGGTCAGCGCGCCCGCGACGGCCACCGCGGCGAGCAGTCCGGCGGTGCGGGCACCGCTCCAGCCCGCGCCGATCGCGGTGAGGGCCTGGGCGAGCAGCAGGATCACCACCGCTCCCCAGGCCAGGAAGGCGGTGCGGGTCCAGAGGCCGGCGAGCCAGGCGTCGCCCTCGGCGCGGCCGCGTTCGGCGACCGCCTCGGCGCGCTGGGCCAGTTCGGCGGAGATCCACTGCCGGGACGCCGAGGCGGAGTGCGCCACGGCCGGGGGCAGCCCGCGTCCGGCGGCGAACTCGTCGCGGCCCTGCCGGAAGGCGGCCAGCGCCCGCCGATGGCCTTCGCGCGCCCCGTGCGGGCAGTCCCCGCACGCACAGCCGCCTCCGTGGGCCCCCGCGCCGTCCGCCGCGCCCTGCCTCGCCTCCTGCACCGCCACGACCGACGCCCGCCTTCCCCGCTACCCGAGATCCCGGAATACGACCGTCACGCACAGTGCGTGCGGTGGCCGAGCAACTCCCCTGTGACCAAGGCGAATTGTGCCCTACGCCGGGCACCCTGGGTTCGCCGGTCCGCGCTGGGCGGAAAGGACCGCCCATCCTGCTGACCCACTCGCACGACCGTGCGGGAGGCTCAGCTCAGCAGGTCGGGTTCGCTGCGGCTGATGTCCTGCCAGAGGGGCTGGTAGTTGATCCAGGCCACGAGGTCGCCGCCGAGCTGTTCGCGGGTGGCGACGGCCTGCCGGTGCTCGATGAGGACGGGGCGTCCGGCGGCCTCGGCGGTGAGCTGGACCTGGCAGGAGCGTTCCATGGACATGAACCACCAGGCGGCGGCGTCAACCGAGTCGCCCACGGTGAGCAGGCCGTGGTTGCGCAGCACCAGGGCCTTGTTGGAGCCGAGCACCGAGGCGATGCGGCGGCCCTCCTCGGCGTCGACGGTGACTCCGGTGTAGTCGTCGTAGAGCGCGGTGTCCTCGTAGAAGGCGCAGCTCTCCTGGGTGATGGGGTCGGGGACCTCGCCGAGGGAGGCGAGGGCGCGGCCGTGCACGGAGTGGCAGTGGGCGACAGCGACGACGTCCGGGCGGGCCGCGTGGACCGCCGCGTGGACGGTGAAGGCGGCCTGGTTGACGTGGTAGCCGCCCTCGACGACCTGGCCGTCCTGGTTGGCCAGGACCAGGTCGCTCACGGTGACGTGCTTGAAGGGCATCCCGAACGGGTTGACCCAGAAGCAGTCGCTGAACTCCGGGTCACGGGCGGTGATGTGGCCCGACACGCCGTCCTCGAACCCGGCGCGCCCGAAGAGGCGCAGGGCGCCCGCGAGGCGTTCCTTGCGGTGGCGGCGTTCCTCGTCGACCGACTCGTGCATGGGCGGCATGGCGAACCGCAGCTTGTCGGTGGGCAGCGGCGAGGGAGGGGTGGGCCGGTGCATGAGTCCTCCAGCGCTGGGGTGCTTTACGGACCGGAAGTTACCGTCGGGTGGCGGGTACCAAAAGAGGCCGAGTGACGAAAAAGAGGTGGAACGGCCGGAGCCGTTCCACCTCGGGCGGTGCCGGTCAGCCGGCCGGCACCCGGGTCACTCCCACTCGATGGTGCCCGGCGGCTTGGAGGTCACGTCGACGACGACGCGGTTGACGTCGCGGACCTCGTTGGTGATCCGGGTGGAGATCTTCGCCAGCACGTCGTAGGGCAGCCGGGACCAGTCGGCGGTCATGGCGTCCTCGGAGGAGACCGGGCGCAGCACGATGGGGTGGCCGTAGGTGCGGCCGTCGCCCTGGACGCCGACCGAGCGGACGTCGGCGAGCAGTACGACCGGGCACTGCCAGATCTCGCGGTCCAGACCGGCGGCGGTCAGCTCCTCGCGGGCGATGGCGTCGGCGTCGCGCAGCAGGTCCAGGCGCTCCTTGGTGACCTCACCGACGATGCGGATGCCGAGGCCGGGACCGGGGAACGGCTGGCGCTGGACGATCTCCTCGGGCAGGCCGAGTTCCTGGCCCACCATGCGGACCTCGTCCTTGAACAGCTTGCGCAGCGGCTCGATGAGCTGGAACTCGAGGTCCTCGGGGAGGCCGCCGACGTTGTGGTGCGACTTGATGTTGGCGGTGCCGGTGCCGCCGCCGGACTCGACCACGTCCGGGTACAGGGTGCCCTGGACCAGGAACTCCACGGCCGGGCCCTCGTCCGCGATGATCTCGGCCTGGGCCTGCTCGAAGACGCGGATGAACTCGCGCCCGATGATCTTCCGCTTCTCCTCGGGGTCGGAGACCCCGGCGAGCGCCTTGAGGAAGCGCTCCTCGGCGTCGACCACCTTGAGCTGGACACCGGTGGCGGCGACGAAGTCCTTCTCGACCTGCTCGGTCTCGCCCTTGCGCATCAGGCCGTGGTCGACGTAGACGCAGGTGAGCTGGGAGCCGATGGCCTTCTGCACCAGGGCGGCGGCGACGGCGGAGTCCACGCCGCCGGACAGGCCGCAGATGGCCCGCTTGTCGCCGACCTGCTCGCGGATCGCGGCGACCTGCTCCTCGATGACGTTGCCCGTGGTCCAGGACGGGGTCAGGCCCGCGCCCCGGTACAGGAAGTGCTCCAGCACCTGCTGGCCGTGCGTGGAGTGCATGACCTCGGGGTGGTACTGGACGCCGTAGAGCTTCTTCTCGTCGTTCTCGAAGGCGGCGACCGGCACCACGTCGGTGGAGGCGGTGACGGTGAAGCCCTCGGGGGCGGCGGAGCAGGCGTCGCCGTGGGACATCCACACGGGCTGCTCGTCCGGGGTGCCCTCGAACAGGGTGGAGCCGGACATCGAGACGTGCAGGCCGGTGCGGCCGTACTCGCGGGCGCCGCTGTTGTCGACAGTACCGCCGAGGGTCTGCGCCATGAGCTGGAAGCCGTAGCACATGCCGAAGACGGGGACGCCGGCCTCGAAGAGGTCGCCGTCGAGCTGCGGGGCGTTCTCCTCGTAGACCGAGGAGGGGCCTCCGGAGAGGATGATCGCCGCGGGGTTCTTGGCGAGCATCTCGGCGACCGGCATGCTGCTGGGCACGATCTCGCTGTAGACCCGCGCCTCGCGGACGCGACGGGCGATGAGCTGGGCGTACTGCGCGCCGAAGTCGACGACCAGAACGGTGTCGGGGGCGTCGGCAGACTGGGTCGCTGATGACACGGGGTGCCTTCCGGCGGTGGGGCGGGGGTCTGTATGACCGATTCTAACGGGGGTGGGCGCCGCCCCCTCCCGGACGCCGCAGGGAGATGCCCACAGGCGGTCCGGGGTGACCGGCGGTCGTGGCATACTGACCCCGTGTTCACCCAGACGACGTTCCTCTTTACCTATGGCACCGGGCCCGCCGGCTGCCATGGTCGTTCTGCTTGAGCACATAACAAGCGACTTCCGACAGGCGCTCCGGGCCGACAAGGCCCGGAGCGCCTGTCGTCTTTCCGGGTCCTGCCGGTCCGGGGCGGCCACCAGCCCCCAGGAGCCCCGCATGACCACCGCCACCCCGCACACCGAGCCCGAGCGGACCATCGACGACGCCCGCGAGCGGATCGACACCCTCGACGACCGGATCATCGGCCTCGTCCAGGAGCGGATGGCCGTCTCCGCCGTCGTCCAGCAGACCCGGATCGCCTCCGGCGGCCGCCGGGTCAGCCTGTCCCGCGAGATGGAGATCCTCGGCCGCTACCGGGACGCCCTCGGCAAGCCCGGCACCGCGCTCGCCATGACCCTGCTGGAGCTGTGCCGGGGTCGCATCTGAGTTCGGGGCCGCTCTCACCCGTACGGCGCGTGACCGGCTCGCGCACCGCTTCGTTGAGCCCCATGTCCGTGCCAGCCAGGGGCGGGCCCGAATGAACCACGCGTGGCTCGCCGGGGCGATGAGGGGTACGGGTCGTGCCGTACGCCGTGGGACCTCGTCCCGGAACAGTGACCGGACGGCAGGGGACAGCAGCCCGGTCACCCTAGA
Source organism: Streptomyces recifensis (assembly GCF_002154615.1). Classification (NCBI taxonomy): domain Bacteria; kingdom Bacillati; phylum Actinomycetota; class Actinomycetes; order Kitasatosporales; family Streptomycetaceae; genus Streptomyces; species Streptomyces recifensis. Next base: position 45 of record NZ_MUNH01000343.1, on the reverse strand, counting down.
GAACGGCCGGCTCCGGGGACGCCCGGGGCCGTCCGTTCTCTAGGG
>NZ_MUNH01000342.1:0-3632 GCF_002154615.1 Streptomyces recifensis | reverse complement strand
GGGCGAGTCTGCGGCGCCTCGGGCGCATCGTATGCGGGACCCGCCGTGACAGCCCCCTGGACAGGCCTACCCACGGTGGGCCCCCAGTACCCGGCCTGCCCCGCCTGCGACGGCGCCCCCCAGGAAGAGTCGCTCATCAGACTTCGAGCAACTCCGCTTCCTTGTGCTTGAGCAGCTCGTCCACCTGCGCCACGTACTTGGCGGTCAGGTCGTCGAGCTCCTTCTCGGCACGGCGGCCCTCGTCCTCGCCGACCTCGCCGTCCTTGATCAGCTTGTCGATGGCGTCCTTGGCCTTGCGGCGCACGGAGCGGATCGAGACCTTGGCGTCCTCGGCCTTGTGCTTGGCGACCTTGATGTAGTCGCGGCGGCGCTCCTCGGTCAGCTCGGGGAACACCACACGGATGATGTTGCCGTCGTTGCTGGGGTTGACGCCCAGGTCGGAGTCACGGATCGCCTGCTCGATGTTGCGCAGCGCGCTCTTGTCGAACGGGGTCACCACGGCCATGCGCGGCTCCGGCACGGAGAACGAGGCGAGCTGGTTGATCGGCGTCGGGGCACCGTAGTAGTCCGCCACGATCTTGTTGAACATCGCGGGGTGCGCACGGCCGGTGCGGATCGCGGCGAAGTCCTCCTTGGCGACCACGACGGCCTTCTCCATCTTCTCCTCGGCTTCGAGGAGGGTCTCTTCGATCACCACTTGCTCCTGCGTGTCTTGAGTAAGGCCCGGCGGCGGCGCCCCATCGGGCGGCGGGCCGGCTGCGTCGCGTCTGCTTCCTGCACGGTTCCCGACCGACAGGACATTGTCCATCCTCCGGCCGGGGCGCGTCCCGTCCTTGCCCCGGACGGGTCGCGCCGGTGGGACGGGGTCGCCGGTCAGTCCCGGCTGCCCTCGTCACCCACGAGCGTGCCGATCTTCTCACCCTTGACGGCCCGCGCGATATTGCCCTCGGCCAGCAGCTCGAACACGAGGATCGGCAGGCTGTTGTCACGGCACAGGGTGACGGCGGTGGCGTCGGCGACCTTGAGGTCGCGGGTGATGACCTCGCCGTAGCCGAGTGCGTCGAACTTGACGGCGTCGGGGTTGGTCTTGGGGTCGGCGTCGTAGACCCCGTCCACCCCGTTCTTGCCCATGAGCAGCGCCTCGGCGTCGATCTCCAGGGCCCGCTGGGCGGCGGTGGTGTCGGTGGAGAAGTACGGCATGCCCATCCCGGCGCCGAAGATGACCACGCGGCCCTTCTCCAGGTGCCGGATGGCGCGCAGCGGGATGTACGGCTCGGCGACCTGGCCCATGGTGATGGCGGTCTGCACGCGGCTGTCGATGCCTTCCTTCTCCAGGAAGTCCTGGAGGGCGAGGCAGTTCATCACGGTGCCGAGCATGCCCATGTAGTCGGAGCGGGCCCGGTCCATGCCGCGCTGCTGCAGCTCGGCGCCCCGGAAGAAGTTGCCGCCGCCGATCACGACCGCGATCTCGGCGCCGTCACGCACGACGGCGGCGATCTCGCGGGCGATCTTGTGCACCACGTCCGGGTCGACGCCGAGGCCACCGCCGCCGGAGAAGGCCTCTCCGGACAGCTTCAGCAGAAACCGGCCGCGCACTTTGCCGTCGTCGCTCTTCTGGGCCTTGGTGGTCATGGAGATCCCGCCTCTTTCACGTGTTGCACATACGAAGAAGGCCATTGCCGGTGGGTCGCTTCTCGCTCCCTTGCGCGGCAATGGCCTCCTCGTCAGATCTGCTGCCGTCCGCCGCACAGCCGCGGACGGCGGTCTGCACGGACGACTGCTGTCGACCCTATCGGGGTCGCGCGTCGATCGCGGTACGGACTCAGATGCCGACCTTGATGCGCGAGAAGCGCTTCAGGGTGACACCGGCCTCGTCCAGCACCTTCTGGACCGACTTCTTGTTGTCCAGGGCGTACGGCTGGCCGAGCACCGTGGCGTCCTTGAAGAAGCCGTTGAGACGACCCTCGACGATCTTGGCGATCGCGGCCTCGGGCTTGCCCTCGGCGCGGGTGGTCTCCTCGGCGATGCGACGCTCGGACTCGACGACCTCGGCCGGCACGTCCTCCTTGGAGAGGTACTTCGGCGCGAACGCGGCGATGTGCTGGGCGATGCCCTTGGCGACCTCGGCGTTGGGCTTGTCCAGCTCGACGAGGACACCGATCTGCGGGGGCAGGTCGGGCATCGTGCGGTGCATGTACGCGGTGACGTAACCGTCGGTGAACTGCGCGAAGCGGTCCAGGACGATCTTCTCGCCGAGGTTGGCGTTGGCCTCGTCCACGAACGCCTGGACGGTCTTGCCGGGCTCGATCTCGGAGGCGAGGAGCGCCTCGATGTCGGCCGGGGAGGTCTTGGCGACGTGCTCGGCGATGGCGTTGGCCACGGCCTGGAACTTGTCACCCTTGGCGACGAAGTCCGTCTCGCACTTCAGCTCGACGAGGACACCCTCGGAGTTGTCGTCGGCGATGATGGAGACCACGGCGCCGTTCTCGGCGGAGCGGCCCTCGCGCTTGGCGACGCCCTTCTGGCCCTTGATGCGCAGCGCCTCGACGGCCTTCTCGACGTTGCCCTCGGCCTCGTCCAGCGCCTTCTTGCAGTCCATCATGCCGGCGCCGGTGAGCTCACGGAGCTTCTTGACGTCGGCGGCGGTGTAGTTCGCCATGAGTCTGTGAGTCTTTCTGGAAGTCTTGGGAGATCGGAGATCCGCACGGGCCCGCGACCGGCCGGTGGCCGGGTCGCGGGCGTCGTGTGGGGCTACGGATGACGGGCGGGGGCGCCGGTTCGTGCCGCCCCCACCGTCAGCGCCGGTGTCAGGCCTGCTCGGCCTTGGGGGCCTCGACCTCGGCGGCAGCCTCTTCGACGGCCTCGGAGACCGCGGCGTCGGGGGCCGGCGCCTCGGCGGCGATCTCGACGGCCTCGGCGGCGTCGTCGGCCTTCTTCTCGCCCTCGAGCAGGTCGCGCTCCCACTCGGCCAGCGGCTCGGCCGCGGCCTTCTCGCCCTTGTCACCGGTGGCGACGCGCGAGCGGGAGATGAGGCCCTCGGCGACGGCGTCGGCGATCACGCGGGTGAGCAGGGTGACGGAGCGGATCGCGTCGTCGTTGCCCGGGATCTTGTAGTCGACCTCGTCGGGGTCGCAGTTGGTGTCGAGGATGGCGACGACCGGGATGTTGAGCTTCCGGGCCTCGCCGACCGCGATGTGCTCCTTCTTGGTGTCCACGATCCAGACGGCGCTGGGCACCTTCTGCATCTCGCGGATACCACCGAGGGTCTTCTCGAGCTTGGCCTTCTCGCGGGAGAGGACCAGCAGCTCCTTCTTGGTCAGACCGGAGGCGGCGACGTCCTCGAAGTCGATCTGCTCGAGCTCCTTGAGGCGCTGCAGACGCTTGTAGACGGTCGAGAAGTTGGTGAGCATGCCGCCCAGCCAGCGCTGGTTGACGTAGGGCATGCCGACGCGGGTGGCCTGCTCGGCGATGGCCTCCTGCGCCTGCTTCTTCGTGCCGACGAACATGACCGTGCCCCCGTGGGCGACGGTCTCCTTGACGAACTCGTAGGCGCGGTCGATGTACGACAGCGACTGGAGCAGGTCGATGATGTAGATGCCGTTGCGCTCGGTGAAGATGAAGCGCTTCATCTT
>NZ_MUNH01000341.1:0-1828 GCF_002154615.1 Streptomyces recifensis | reverse complement strand
GCGGCCGTCCTCGTCGGCGAGCGAGAGGTGGATGTGGCAGGAGTTGCCCTCCTTCTCGTTGAACTTCGCCATGAAGGTGAGCGCCATCCCCTCCTGGCTGGCGATCTCCTTGGCGCCCGTCTTGTACACCGCGTGCTGGTCGCAGGTGCGCAGGGCCTCGGTGTAGCGGAAGGCGATCTCGTGCTGGCCGGGGTTGCACTCCCCCTTGGCCGACTCGACCGTGAGGCCCGCGCCCGCCATCTCGTTCCGCAGCCGGCGCAGCAAAGGCTCCACGCGGCCGGTGCCGAGGATGGAGTAGTCGATGTTGTACTGGTTGGCCGGGGTCAGCCCCCGGTAGCCGGTGTCCCAGGCGTGCTCGTAGCTGTCCCGGAAGACGATGAACTCCAGCTCGGTACCGGCCTGGGCGGTGTACCCCAGCCCGGCGAGCCGCTCCAGCTGGCGGCGCAGGATCTGGCGCGGGGCCGCGGTGACCGGGGTGCCGTCCTCCCAGGCGAGGTCGGCCATGAGCAGCGCGCTGCCGGGGTGCCAGGGCAGGCGGCGCAGCGTGGCCGGGTCGGGGCGCATGGCGAAGTCGCCGTAGCCCCGGTCCCAGGACGACATCTCGTAGCCGTCGACCGTGTTCATCTCCGTGTCGACCGCGAGGAGGTAGTTGCAGCCCTCGGTGCCGTGGTCGAGCACCTCGTCGAGGAAGAAGCGGGCGGCGAACCGCTTGCCCTGGAGCCGCCCCTGCATGTCGGGGAAGGCCAGTACGACGGTGTCGATCTCACCGCCGGCGACCAGCGCCCGCAGTTCCTCGACGCTCAGCGGGGGTGTGCGGTCTGCCACGGGAGAGCCTCCTGGGACGTGCTGCGCGCGGTCCGGCGGGGAGCCATAAGGTATGGCGGGGAACCATTGCTTGGGAAGGGGGCGCGACCGGATGGCGGGGAATGCGGGGGCGCGGGAGCCGAGAGAGGGGCCCGACCGGCTGGGTGCGGTGCTGCGGCCGGTGCGGGCGGGCAACGGCTTCGAGGAGGCGCTGGAGCAGATCCTCCAGGTGGTCCGGCTCGGTCTCGTCCCCGACGGTGAACGGCTGCCCGCGGAGCGGGAGTTGGCGGAGCGGCTGGGCGTCAGCCGGGTGACGCTGCGCGAGGTGCTGCGGGTGCTGCACGACCAGGGTCTGGTGGAGTCGCGACGCGGGCGGTACGGCGGCACCTTCGTGCTGCACCGTGCGGCCGGGGCCGGGGAGGACGAGCTGCGCCGCCGCACGGCCGAGGTCGACATCGAGGACGTACTGCGGTTCCGCGAGGTGCTGGAGGTGGGCGCGGCCGGGCTGTGCGCGGCGCACGGGCTGTCCGGGGAGGGCGTCGTGCGGCTGCGGCGGGCACTGGACCACACGCGGGACGCCCCGCTCGCGGACTACCGGCGCCGGGACACCCTGCTGCATCTGACGCTGGCCGGGCTGTGCGGCTCGGCGTCGCTGGCGGCGCAGTACGCGGCGGTCCGGGCGGGCGTCAACGACCTGCTGGACTGCATCCCGCTGCTGGTGAGGAACCTGGAGCACTCCCAGCGGCAGCACACCGCGCTGGTGGAGGCGGTGCTGGACAGGGACGCGGACGCGGCGCGGGAGATCGCGCGGGAGCACTGCGCGGGCACGGCGGCGCTCCTGCGGGGCTTCCTGGCCTGACCCCGGCTCTGCAAAGGTATGCGCGAGCACCTTTGGAGGGCACATGGGCGGACGGCCGCTGATCGGCGTGAGCACGTATCTGGAGGCGGGCGCCCGCTGGGGCGTCTGGGAGCTGGAGGCGGCGCTCCTCCCCGCCGCCTACCCCCGCCTGGTGAGCCGTTCCGG
>NZ_MUNH01000340.1:0-2797 GCF_002154615.1 Streptomyces recifensis | reverse complement strand
GCGTTCAGGCGGCCCAGTTCGTCGCGGTAGCGGCGGCCCGAGGGGGTGGCCGGGACGATGCCGGAGCCGACCTCGTTGGAGACGGCGACGACCGTGCGCGGGGTCTCACGGACCGCCCGGGTCAGTTCGTGGACGCGTTCGCGCAGCGCCTTCTCACCGCCGTCGGCCCACTGGGCGTCGTCCCAGGCGCCGACCGCGTCCATCACGTCGGTGAGCCAGAGCGAGAGACAGTCGATGAGGAGGGGCGGGCCGTCCTCGGCGAGGAGCGGGACCAGGTCCGTCGTCTCCGCCGTACGCCAGGAGCCGGGACGGCGCTCCCGGTGCGCGGCGACCCGGTCCGCCCACTCGCGGTCCCCGGCGCGGGTGCCGCCGGTCGCCGCGTAGACCACGTCCGGGAAGGACTCCAGACGCCGTTCCGCCTCCACCGACTTGCCCGAGCGGGCGCCGCCCAGCACCAGCGTCCGGCGCGGCACGTCCGGGACCTCGTCGTACGCGCCCACCGCCAGCGTCACCCCGTCCGGCACCGTCCGCGCCCCGGCCGCGGCCAGCCGCCGGGGCAACTCCGTCGCCTGCGGCACGTCATGGTCCAGGTGGACCGCCACGATGTCGGTCGCCGGCCCCACCCCGCCGGCCGCCCGCAGCCGGGCCAGCGCGTCCGGGCGCCCCACGACGTCGGCCAGCACCATGTGGTACGGCTCCGCCACCCGCTCCAGGCCCGCCGGGGAGCCGCCCGGCGGGAGGTACAGCAGCTTCAGCCCGTCCGGCCCGGTCACCTCGTACCCCGTACCGCCCGCGTCCATCGCCAGGGCCCGGACCCGGTGCCCGGTCAGCAGGGTCAGCTCGCGGCCGTCCGGCACCCGGACCGGCTGGGGGAGTCCGGCGGGGACCTCCACGGCGGGCCCGTCGTGCGGGTGGGAGAGGAGCACCTGGCGGACCCGGCCCAGCGAGTGCCCGGCGCGGGCCGCGGCGAAGGCGGCGCCCGGTGTCAGGTCCAGCAGCAGGGCCCCGTCCACCAGCAGCGCGGTGGCCGCCCGCGCGTCCGGGCCGAGCGCGCTCGCGCACACGGCACAGGGGCAGTCGGGGCGGGGCAGTCCCGAGGGGGCACCGGTGCCGAGCAGAGTGACGTCCACGGAACCGATTTTCACCTGTCCCGGCGAGCGCCGCGCACCGGGCCACCTGAGCGGTCGATGATCCACGATGTCCTGTGGCCCGCCCCGTGAACCGCATACCCTCTCCGCAGGAGTCGGATCGAAGGAGGCCCGCATGACAGCTTGGACGTGGCGGTTCGAGAAGGCCGACGGGACGGAGGTCCCGCCCGCCGTGGAGCCCGAGGAGTTCACCACGCAGGGCGACGCCGAGTCCTGGGTCGGCGAGAACTGGAAGGCGCTGCTGGAGGGCGGCGCGGACCAGGTGCGCCTCTTCGAGGAGGGCACCGAGATCTACGGGCCGATGAGCCTCGACGCCGAAGCGGCGTAGCCCCGGTCCGGCGGGGGCGGGACCCCTCCCGCTCCCGTCGGGGTGCCCTCACTGCTCCCCGAGCGTCACCTCCGCCGTGTGCCGGGACCCCCCGCGCTCGTAGGTGACCGTCACCTTCTCGCCGGGCTTCTTCCCCGCCAGCACCGCGGCGAGTTCCGTGGTGGTGTCGACCGGGCTGGCGCCCAGCCGGGTGATCACATCGCCGGCCTTCAGCCCCGCCTTGGCCGCCGGGCCGCCTCGCTGCACCGTGACCACCGCCGCCCCGGCGGGCCGGTAGCCCTCGTCCACCACCGTGCGGACCGTGACGCCCAGCGCGGCCCGGCCCGAGTCGGTGACCTTGCCGGTGGCGATGATCTGCCCGGCGACCGTACGCACCATGGACGCCGGGATGGCGAAGCCGATGCCCGGCGCCGCCCCGCCCTGCATGCCGGGGTCGATCGCGCCCAGCGTCGGGATGCCGATGACCTGGCCGTTCAGGTTCACCAGGGCGCCCCCGCTGTTGCCCGGATTGATCGCCGCCGAGGTCTGCACCATGTTGGGGATCGTGGCGCCCGCACTCTCGTCGTCGCCGGGCTCGCTGACGGTCCGCCCGGTGGCCGAGACGATGCCCTGGGTCACGCTGGAGGACAGCCCGAGGGGGGAGCCCATGGCCAGCACGATCTGGCCGACCTCCACCTTGTCGGAGTCGCCGAACACCGCCGGGCGCAGGCCCGCCGGGGCCTTGTCCAGCTTGATCACCGCGAGATCCTGCTCGGGGTAGGAGTAGACCAGGCTCGCCGTCAGCGGTTCCTCGCTGCGGGCCGTGGTCACCCGGAAGGTCTTCTCCGGCCCGACCACGTGCGCGTTGGTGACGATGTGGCCCTTGTCGTCGTAGATCACGCCCGAACCGAGGGACTCCCCCGCCTGGATCTGGACGACCGAGGGCAGGACGTCCTTGATGACCTTCTGGTACTGGTCCTGGAGGTCGTTCGCCGCCCTCGGCAGCGCCGCCTGCGCGGTCGGCGGCCCGTCCTTCCGGGCCGAGGGCGCCGGGTCGGAGCAGCCGCCCACGAGGACGGCGGCGCACACCAGCACGACGGCCACGGCACCCCTGCGCCCGGCCCGGATACGGGAAGCGTCCATGGACGAGTCTCCCCACGGGTCACAGGCAGGGGCCCGCCGGATACCGCCGAACGGGACCAGGGCCGGTCCGGCAGTTCCCGTCCGCCGCGCGACGACGCGAATCGCCGGGCGGGCTCTAGGGGATGTCTCGCCGATCTTCGCGGGCCCGCGACCCCTGGCACGGCACCTCGCCGCACGGACGAATCGCCCACGTACGTCC
>NZ_MUNH01000339.1:0-1487 GCF_002154615.1 Streptomyces recifensis | reverse complement strand
CCCCACCCCCGAGCAGCCGCCGCACCGGGTGCCGAAGGGGCTCTGAGCCCGCCGGTCACCCTGTGCGTAACCCCCGCCGCGCGCCGGGCCGCCGCCGTATGGCCGTACCTGCGCGGCGGGGGGTGTGGTTCCGCGTTAGTTTGACCTTGATTTCGCTGTGGCGTCCGGTTTCCCCGGGCGTCGGCGACGGGTGCTTCCGTGGAGGGGGAGGGGTGCCGATGACGCAGGACGCTCCCGAAGTGCTCCCCGTACCGGCCGGCCGGCCGACGCCGCGCGTGCGGGGTCTCGTCTGGCAGGTGGGGCTGCTGGTCTGCGTCCTGCTCGTCCTCGCCTACCTCGCCCAGCGGTACTGGCCCACCGTGCGCAGCGGGGCGGTGCGGCTCACCGAGGCCGACCAGGGCTGGCTCTCGGTCGGGGCGGTCGCGGCCGTGGGTACCTGGGCGGCAGCCGCGCTCGCCCAGCAGGGGGCCGTCGTGGAACGGCTGCCCGGCGGGCGGCTCGTCGCGGCCCAGTTCGCCGCCTGCGCCGCCAACCATCTGCTGCCCGCCGGGATCGGTGCCGGGGCGGTGAACCTGCGGTTCCTGCTGCGCTGCGGGCTGCCCATGGGCCGCTCCGCCGGTGCGCTCGCCGTCAAGGGCGGGGCCGGAGGCGTGTCGAAGCTGCTGCTGATCGCGCTGCTGGTGCCGTTCTGTCCGGGGCTGCTGCGCGCGCCGGAAGTGCCGCTGGTCTGGCTGACCGGCGCGCTCTGCGCGGCGCTGCTGATCGCGGCGGTCGCCGCCGGCCCGCTGTGGCCGCGCTGCCGCCGGCTGCTGAGCGCGCTGATGGCCGACGTACGGGCCGTGCACGCGCGGCCGCGGCGGGCGGCGGCCCTGTGGGGCGGCTCGCTCGGCTTCGCCGCGCTGCACTGCGCGGTGCTGGTCGCGGTGGGGCGTGCCGTCGCGCTGCCGCTGCCCGCGCCCGAGGTGGCCCTGCTGTACCTCGCCGCCAGCGGTGCCGCCGCCCTGCTGCCGACGCCGGGCGGGCTCGGCTCGCTGGACGCGGCGCTCGTCCTCGCGCTCGCCACGTCCGGCGCGCCCGCCGCCACGGCCGCCTCCGCCGTGCTCGGCTACCGCATGCTGACCGTCTGGCTGCCACTGCCGCCCGGCCTGCTCACCCTCGCCGTACTCATGCGCCGCAAGGCGCTGTGAAAGGTGTCGTGGGCACCTAGGGGATGTCTCGCCGACCTTCGCGGGCCCGCGACCCCTGGCACGGCACCTCGCCGCACGGCCGAATCGCCCACGTACGTCCAGTACGAGGACGACCCGACCGCACGCCGAGGTACCGCACCAGACGCCGCGGGCTGATCCACGAAGATCGACGAGACACCCCCTACGCCTTGGACGGCGTGCGCTCCGCGGGCTCCGGGGCCGGGCCGTCGCCCATCGGCGGCTCCGGGTGCGTCTGCCGCTCCCGCAGGTCGGCGAGGGCCAGCACCAGCGCGACCAGGA
>NZ_MUNH01000338.1:0-9975 GCF_002154615.1 Streptomyces recifensis | reverse complement strand
CCGGTCGACGTACCCGGCGACATGACCCGGATGACGCTCGACACCATCGGCCTCGCCGGGTTCGACTACGACTTCGGCTCCTTCGAGCGCGCCGAGCCGCACCCCTTCGTCGAGTCGATGGTGCGCTGCCTGGAGTGGAGCATGACCCGCCTGGCCCGCGTGCCGGGCGAGGACCACACCGCGGCCGACGCCGCCTTCCGCGAGGACGCCGACTACCTCGCCGGGGTCGTGGACGAGGTCATCGCCGCCCGTACCGGCACCGACCAGAGCGAGGCCGCCGACCTGCTGGGGCTGATGCTCACCGCCCAGCACCCCGCCGACGGCACCACCCTGGACACCGCGAACATCCGCAACCAGGTCATCACCTTCCTCATCGCCGGCCACGAGACCACCTCCGGCGCGATGTCCTTCGCCCTGTACTACCTGGCGAAGCACCCCGCCGTGCTCCGCCTGGTCCAGCGCGAGGCCGACGCCCTGTGGGGCGGCACCGCCGATCCCGAGCCGTCGTACGACGACATCGGCAGGCTCACCTACACCCGCCAGGTGCTCAACGAGGCGCTCCGGCTGTGGCCGACCGCAGCCGCCTTCAGCCGGGAGGCACGCGAGGACACGCTGCTCGGCGGGCGGGTGCCGCTGCGCGCCGGGCAGGCGGTCAGCGTGCTGGTGCCGATGCTGCACCGCCAGCCCGTCTGGGGTGACAACCCGGAGCTGTTCGACCCCGACCGCTTCACTCCCGAGGCCGAGGCGACCCGTCCGGTGCACGCCTTCAAACCCTTCGGTACCGGCGAACGCGCCTGCATCGGACGGCAGTTCGCGCTGCACGAGGCGACCATGCTGCTCGCCATGCTGGTCCACCGCTACCGGCTGCACGACCACGCCGACTACGCGCTGGACATCAAGGAGACCCTCACCCTCAAGCCCGAGGGCTTCACCCTCACCCTGACCCCGCGCAGCGACGCCGACCGCGTCCACGCCCCGCTGCCCGGCGCCGCCGCCGCGAGCGCCGCCGAGGACACCGACGCCCGGGTGCTTCCCGCCCGCGTCCGCCCCGGCACCGCCGCGCTGTTCCTGCACGGCAGCAACTACGGCACCTGCCGCGAGTTCGCCGGACAGCTCGCGGACGAGGCCGCCGCGCTCGGCTGCGCCACCGAGGTCGCCCCGCTGGACGCGTACGCCGACGGCCTCCCCACCGACCGGCTCGTCGTCATCACCGCCGCCTCCTACAACGGCCGCCCCACCGACGACGCGATCGCCTTCACCGCGTGGCTGGAGGGCGAGCACGACCTCACCGGGGTCACCTACACCGTGCTCGGCGTCGGCGACCGCAACTGGGCCGCCACCTACCAGCACATGCCGACCCGCATCGACGCCCGCCTCGCCGAGCTGGGCGCCGCCCGGCTCACCCCGCGTGCGGCCGCCGACGCCTCCGGCGACCTCACCGGCGCCGTCCGCGAGTACACCGCAGCGCTGCGCACCGCCCTGCTCACCGAGTACGGCGACCCCGAAGCCACCGCCCCGGCCGGCGGGCCCGAGACCGCCTACGAGGTCCGCGCTCTCACCGGCGGCCCGCTGGACGCCCTCGTCGAGCGGCATGAGCTGGTCCCCATGACCGTCACCGAGGCGTACGACCTCACCGCGCCCGGACACCCCCGCGTCAAGCGGTTCCTGCGCGTCGCCCTGCCCGACGGCGTCACCTACCGCACCGCCGACCACCTCACCGTGCTGCCGGTCCACGCCCCCGAGACCGTGGAGCGGGCCCTCGCCGCGCTCGGCGCCGACCCCGACACGGTGCTCGACATCCGCGCCACCCGTCCGCGCCGCGACGGCCTGGCCGTGGACCGCCCGCTCACCGTGCGCGAACTCCTCACCCGCCACGTCGAGTTGCAGGAGCGGCCCACCGCGCGCCAGCGCGAACTCCTCGCCGCCGCCAACCCCTGCCCGCCCGAGCGCGCCGCACTCGCCGCCCTCACCGGCGACGACCCGCGCACCCTCCTCGAACTGCTGGAAGAGCACCCCGCCCTGCGCGAGGCCCTCGACTGGCCCCGCCTGCTCGACCTGCTCACCCCCCTGCGTCCGCGCCACTACTCCATCTCCTCCTCCCCGGCCGCCGACCCGCGCCACGCCGACCTCATGGTCTCCGTGCTCGACGCCCCCGCACGCTCCGGCAAGGGGCGCTACCGGGGCACCGGTTCGGGACACCTGGCGGGCGTGCGGCCCGGCGACACGGTGTACGCCCGCGTCCAGCCCTGCCGGGAGGCGTTCCGCACCGACACCTCCACCCCCGTCGTGCTGATCGCTGCCGGTACCGGCCTCGCCCCGTTCCGCGGCGTGGTCATGGACCGGGCCGCCGCCCGCGTCCGTGGCGCCGAACTCCCGCCCGCACTGCTCTACTTCGGCTGCGACGCCCCCGACGCCGACTATTTGCACGCGGCCGAACTCGGCGCCGCCGAGAGCGCCGGAGCCGTCTCGCTCCGCCCCGCCTTCAGCGCGGCCCCGGTCGACGGCGCACAGTTCGTCCAGCACCGGATCGCCGCCGAGGCGGACGAGGTCTGGAAGCTGCTCGGTGCCGGGGCGCGGGTGTACGTCTGCGGTGACGGCGCCCGCATGGCACCCGGCGTTCGCGAGGCGTTCCGCACCCTGTACCGCGAGCGCACCCCCGGCGCGGACGAGGCGGCGGCCACGCGCTGGCTGGACGGGCTGGCAGGCGCCGGCCGCTACGTGGAGGACGTGTACGCGGCCGGCTGAGCCGCACTCCGCCCCTCCGGCGCCCCCAGGAAATCTCACAGCATGAAATAAGGGGGGCCGTGAAGTCGTGTCCGACCTGTCACGAAGGGTATGTTGCAGGTCGGGCACGGGTCGGAAGGGGCCACATGGCGGGGCGGAACGGGCGCACGGTACGCGATCTGAGGCGGGGCAACCGCACGGCCGTGCTGCACAGGCTGTACTTCGACGGCCCCCTCAGCCGCTTCGAACTGGGCCCGGCCACCGGACTCAGCTCCGGCTCGGTCAGCAACGTCGTGGCGGACCTGATCGCGGACGGACTGGTGGAGGAGGCCGGCAGTGTCGACTCCGACGGCGGCCGCCCCCGCACCCTGCTCCGGGTCGCCCCGCACAGCGGCCAGATGATCGGCGTGGACGTCGGCGAGACCCGCGTCCGTGTCGAGCTGTTCGACCTCGCCCTCACCGAACTCGCCCGCGCCGAGCGCCCGTTGACCCGCCCCGGCTACGACGTGGACGACATCACCGGCCACATCAGGGACGGTGTCGCCGAGGTGCTGGCCGCCGAGGGCGCGCGCCCCGAACGGCTGCTCGGTGTCGGGGTGGGCGTGCCGGGCATCGTGGAGCACACCGCCGACCGGGGCGCCGTGGTGCACGGCCAGACCATCGGCTGGGACGCCGTCCCGCTGGAGCGGCTGCTCCGGGCGACCTCCGGGCTCCCCGAGAGCGTGCCGTACTTCATCGACAACGGCGCCAAGACGCTCGGCCAGGCCGAGATGTGGTTCGGCGCCGGGCGCGGCGCCCGCAACGCCCTGGTGGTGCTCTTCGGCTCCGGTGTCGGCGCCTGCCTGGTCACCCCCGAGGTGGAGCACGGCCGAGCGGTGGAGTGGGGGCACCTGACGGTACGGGTGCGCGGGCGCCGCTGCCGCTGCGGGGCGCCGGGCTGCCTGGAGGCGTACGCAGGGGCCGAGTCGCTGCTGGCCCGGTGGCGCGAGGAGGGCGGACGCCCGCCCGAGGGCACCGACGAGGAGACCGCGCTCACCGCGATGCTCGCCGCCGCCTACCCGGCCGGGGACGCCGAGCCCGACCCGGTCGCGCTGGCGGTGCTGGAGGAGACCGCCGAATACCTGGGCGCGGGTCTCTCCGACCTGATCAACCTCTTCCAGCCCGAGCGCATCCTCATCGGCGGCTGGGCCGGGCTCCAGCTCGGCACCCGCTTCCTGCCCGCCGTACGCCGGCACGCGGCCACCTACGCGCTCAGGCACCCGGCGGACCGGGTCACCATCGACCTGGGGCGGCTCGGTCCGGACGCGGTCACCGTGGGCGCGGCCATCCTGCCCCTGGCCGACTTCTTCAGCCGGGGCGGCCGCCGCGCCGAACCGGTGCCGGAGGACCGTCCCCCCGCCTGGCGGGCCGCGCTGGACGAGCGCGCCCCGCGCTGAGCCCGGACACGAAGATGCCCCGGCCGTGACGGGGGAATCACGACCGGGGCGGTCCATCAGCGGACGGGGTCCAGGTCAGGTCGGTCCCGCGTCCACGTGTGGTTCAACGGAAAACCAGACGGTGGCGTTCCCGCCCGGCGGGGTGATCCGGGTCACGCGAAGGAACGGCTGGTCAGGACGCCGGTACCCGGCCCTCGCGGGTCCAGCCCAGCAGCTCGTCCGCCGTCCAGGTGTTCACCACCCGCCCGGCGGGCACTCCGCACTCCTCGGCGCGGGCGCAGCCGAGGATCTGCCAGTCCAGCTGGCCCGGCGCGTGCGCGTCGGTGTCGATCGAGAACAGTGTCCCGGCGTCCACCGCCTCGCGCAGCAGGCGTCTGGGCGGGTCCAGCCGCTCCGGACGGCTGTTGATCTCCACGGCGGTGCCCGACTCGGCGCACGCGGCGAACACCTCGGCCGCGTCGAAGGCCGACTCGGGCCGCCCACGCCCGGTGATCAGCCGGCCGGTGCAGTGGCCCAGCACGTCGGCGTGCGGATCGGACACGGCGGCCACCATCCGGCGGGTCATCGCGGCCGCGTCCATCTTCAGCTTGGAGTGCACCGACACCACCACGACGTCCAGCCGGTCCAGCAGCTCCGGCTCCTGGTCCAGCGAGCCGTCGTCCAGGATGTCGCACTCGATGCCGGTGAGCAGCCGGAACGGCGCCCAGTGCTCGTTCAGCGTCTCGACGAGGTCGAGCTGCTCCCGCAGCCGCTCGGGGGAGAGGCCGCGGGCCACGGTGAGGCGGGGGGAGTGGTCGGTGAGCGCGGTCCACTCGTGGCCCAGCTCGGCCGCCGCCCAGCCCATCTCCTCGATGGGGCTGCCGCCGTCCGACCAGTCCGAGTGGGTGTGGCAGTCGCCGCGCAGCAGCGCCCGCAGCTCCTCGCCGCCGTCCGCCGTCAGCGGCCCCCCGGCGTCCTCCTCCAGCGCGCGCAGATAGGCGGGCGTCTCCCCGGCCACTGCCTCCTCGACCACCTTCGCGGTCTTCGGGCCGATCCCCTTCAGCGTCTGGAGCGTCCCCGTGGAGACCCGCCGGGCGATCTCGTCCCGGGGGAGGTCCTTCAGTACGCGGGCGGCCGTGCGGAACGCCCGCACCCGGTAGGTGGGCGCGAGCGAGCGCTCCAGCAGAAAGGCGATCCGGTCCAGCGCCGCGACGGGTTCCATGGCCACCTCCCGGCTCCGCACGGACCTCCAGGGTTGCCCACCGGGGCGGTCCGCGCACGGTGGCGGCCCGGACGGCCCGTGCGGACGCGCCTTCCCCATGCCTCGCGTTCTACGCTCGGATGCATGACCGAACAATCAGCTCCGTACATGTCCAATCCGCGCATCCGCGTGCTCGGGGTCTGTGAGGGCAGGCCGGGCTCGCCGCCGTTCCGGGTCATGGAGATCGACGGCGAGGTGATCGGCGAGGTCACGTCCATCACGGGGGTGCTGGAGGCCGCCGCCGCCCGCGGCATCGTCATCCATGATCTGGACGACCCGGACGTGGTCCGCTGGGTCGGCGGCGACAAGTTCACCTGGCGGGTGCGCGGCACCCACCGAGGGCGTGGCTAGCCCACCGTCCATTTCTGGGCGGCGGTGCCGTTGCAGGTCCAGAGCTGGAGCCGGGTGCCGTTGGCCGAGTTGGCGCCCGTCACGTCCAGGCACTTGTCGGCCTGCGGATTGACGATGTCGTTGGCCGAGGACACCACCCACTTCTGGTTGGGGCTGCCCGCGCAGTCCCACAGTTGCAGGGGCGTACCGTCCGCCGTGCCGTTGTCCTTCAGGTCCAGGCACTTGCCGAGCGCGCGGATCGTGCCGTCCGAGCCGACCGTCCACTGCTGGGCCGCCGAGCCGTTGCAGTCGTAGAGCTGTACGGGGGTGCCGTTGGCGGAGTTCGCCGCGGCCACGTCCACGCACTTGCCGGCCAGGCCCCGGATGGCCTTGCCGTCCGTCGAGCCGCCGCTGGTGGTCACCGACACCGAGTCCACGACGAGCTGCGCCGGGAACTGGGTCGAGCCGTCCGGGTCACCGGGCCAGTAGCCGCCGACCGCGAGGTTCAGGATCAGGAAGAACGGCTTGTTGAACACCCAGGTCTTGCCGCCCAGGTCGGCCGGGGTGCGCCGCTGGTAGACGTTGCCGTCCACCGTCCAGGTGATGGAGTCCGGCGCCCAGTCGACCGCGTAGGTGTGGAAGGCGTCGGCGAAGGCCTGCCCGTTCGGCAGCGAGTAGCCCGCGCCGATGCCGCCCGAGCCCGAGTAGCCGGGGCCGTGGATGGTGCCGTGCACGGTGGAGGGCTCGAAGCCGACGTTCTCCATCACGTCGATCTCGCCCGAGTCCGGCCAGTTCACCGGCGTGCCCAGCATCCAGAACGCGGGCCACATGCCCTGCCCGCGCGGGATCTTCATCCGGGCCTCGACGTGCCCGTACTGCGCGTTGAACTTGCCCGAGGTGTTCAGCCGGGCCGAGGTGTACTGGCAGCTTCCGTACCAGCACTGGTAGTTCGCCGGGTTCTCCCGCTTGGCGGTGATGACCAGGTGGCCCTGGCCGTCCAGCGCCGCGTTCTTGGTGCCCGAGGTGTAGTACTGCCGCTCGTGGTTGTTGACGTTGTCTCCGGTCTCCAGCGTCCACTTGGAGCCGTCGACGGCGGAGCCCGCCGGGCCGTCGAAGGAGTCCGAGAACGTCGCAGCCGCGACGGCCGGGGCGGCGGCCGTATCGGCCCTCGCGGGACCGACGGCCGCCGCGCCGACCAGCGCGGCGGAGAGAGCGGCAAGGAGGCATCTGCGGAGCAGGCGTGGGGATGCCATGACTCTCCGTTTCACATGGGGGGAGTGACGCCTCTTGTTGTAGAGACCGGGACCGGGGCCGTCAATAGCTTGGTACAGACCAGTGATCGGCCGACCGGACAAACCGGTGGAGGACGCTCAGTCCTGCGCGACCTTGGGCCGCCGGGCGTGCACCGCCCGCCCCAGCCGGCGCCCCAGCAGCAACCAGCCCAGCAGTGCTCCGGCGGTGTTGAGGATGACGTCGTCGA
Source organism: Streptomyces recifensis (assembly GCF_002154615.1). Taxonomy (NCBI): domain Bacteria; kingdom Bacillati; phylum Actinomycetota; class Actinomycetes; order Kitasatosporales; family Streptomycetaceae; genus Streptomyces; species Streptomyces recifensis. The sequence goes on along the minus strand of NZ_MUNH01000338.1, from coordinate 2,765 downwards.
TGTCGAAGGCCCGCCCGGTGATCAGCGCGCCCTGGGTCAGCTCCACCATCAGCATCACCAGCGCGGTCAGGAACAGGACTTGCAGGACGCCCCGCGCGCGGGGGGCCAGCACCGGCACCAGCACGCCGAACGGCACGCCCAGCAGCACGTTGCCGCCGATCTGCTTCAGGGCGTCGTGCACCGTCCCGTAATCGAAGTACGCCTTGAGGGAGTTCCCCGGCCGCAGGTTGCTGTGCGTCAGTGCCTCCGACGCGGGCGACGGCTCCAGTGTGACCTTGGCCAGCGCGATGGCGAAGGCCACCATGAACACGAACGCCAGCAGCATGATCGGCAGCCGGATCGGCAGCGGCAGCGGCTTGCGCTCCGCCGCCACCGGCTCCGTCACCACCGGCTCCGGCTCGGTGACCGGCTCGGTCTTCTCCACGCGCCCCCGCCGCAAAGGGGTGCGCAGTACGGTCGGCAGGCGTAGGGCGGTACGGGCCATGCGGTGGTCCTCCAGTCGTGAACATCCCCGTGAGAAGCAGCGAATGCCCGGTAAGCGGCCGGTGATGCCTGACCGGGCGAGGCGTCAGGAGCCGTACGAGACCCGTACGTCCTTGAAGCCGAGCGAGCGCAGCAGGCCCTGGAGCATGCCGGTGGTGTTGGACTCGGCGCGCGCGGTCAGCTCGCTCTCCCGGGCGGCCTCGCCGATGTGCTTGACGGCCAGCTTCTGCACCGCCTGCTCGCCGTTGGGGTTGTCCGAGAACAGATCGCCCAGCCGGTCCAGCAGGCCGCGCTGCTTGGAGACGGCGTAGGAGCGGTCCGGGTCCAGCGCGGGCTTGCCGAGCCGGGCGTGCGGCAGCCTCAGCACGGCGGAGGTGCGGTCGTCGTTGACCGTCACGTCCTTGTCGCCGACCTTGCCGAGGTCCACGTAGGAGTCCACGGTGCCCGCGCCGACGTACAGGGTGCGGGTGCCGTGCAGCGCGTCGGGCAGGTACTTGGCGTTCTTCTCCAGGTCGACGACGACCTGGAAGTTGCCCGAGGCGGCCTGGTAGCGGCTCATGTCCTGGATGGACTGGAGCAGCGCCGGGCCCGAGCGGTCGCGTGACTCGGTGCCGAACAGGTCCTTGATGCCGGGCAGCACGGCCAGTCGTATCCCGGCGAACAGCAGCACCAGCACCAGGGCGATGGCCGCCAGTACCTTGACCCAGAGCGGCGTCCGCCGGGGCCGCTCCTGGACCGGAGTCGTCCTGCCGGCCGTAGTCGTCTTGTCCACGGTTCTCCCTTCCCCCTCCTCGGATGCCCACCAACAAAGCGAACAGGCAAGCGAGTTGACCATCCCCCGCCGCTGACGTACGTACCCCTGCCGCTCCCGTACGAGACCCGCCACGCCCGGCGTCCGGGCCGGGGGAGGGGCGGCCGGTAGCATGGCCGCCCAGCCCGTACCGATCATGCGAGGAGCGGATCGTGCGAGACATCGCCGTCTTCAGCGGCAGTGCCCACCCCCGGCTGGCCGAGGAGGTGTGCGCGCACCTGGGCGTCACGCTCAGCCCGGCACGGGTCAGCAGGTTCGCCAACGACTGCCTGGAGGTCCAGCTCCGGGCCAACTGCCGGGAACGGGACGTCTTCCTGATCCAGCCTCTGGTGCGGCCGGTGCAGGAGCACCTGGTGGAGCTGCTGATGATGTGCGACGCGGCCCGCGGTGCCTCGGCGGCCCGGATCACCGTCGTCATGCCGCACTACTCCTACGCCCGCTCGGACAAGAAGGACACGCCCCGCATCTCGCTCGGCGGCCGTCTGGTGGCGGACCTGCTGGTGGCGGCGGGCGCCAGCCGGGTGCTGACCATGACCCTGCACGCCCCGCAGGTGCACGGCTTCTTCTCGGTGCCGGTCGACCATCTGCACGCACTGCGCGAACTGGCCGCGCACTTCAGCCAGTACGACCTCTCGCGCACCACGGTCGTCTCCCCGGACCTCGGCAACGCCAAGGAGGCCGCCGCCTTCGCCCGGCGGCTCGGCGCCCGGGTGGCGGCCGGCGCCAAGCAGCGTTTCGCGGACGACCGGGTCAGCATCAGCTCGGTGATCGGTGACATCGCCGGCCGGGACGTGATCGTGCTGGACGACGAGATCGCCAAGGGCAGCACGGTGCTCGAACTTCTGGACCGCCTGCGGGAGTTGGGTCCCCGCTCGATCCGGGTCGCGTGCACCCACGGCCTGTTCGCGGCGGGAGCGCTGAAGAGGCTGGGGGAGCAGCCGGACGTGCTGGAGATCGTCTGCACCAACACCGTGCCGGTCCCCGAGGACGAGCGCACCGACAAGCTCCGGGTGCTGTCCATCGCCCCGGCGCTGGCGGAGGCGATGCGGCGCATCCACGACGGGGAATCGGTGAGCGCGCTGTTCGAGCAGCCGGCGGAGGCCTAGGGAGTGTCTCCCGGTCTTCGCGGGCCCTCGCCGCCTGGCACGGCACCTCGCCGCACGGCCGCATCGCCCAAGTACGTCCAGTACGAGGACGACTCGACCGCACGCCGAGGCACCGCACCAGACGCCGCGGGCTGATCCACGAAGACCGGGAGACACCCCCTAGGGAGTGTCGGAGGCCCCCAGCGCCGACTCCAGGTCCGGGTGCGGGGGCAGCACACGGGTCAGGCCCGTGACCGTCAGGACGCGCAGGGTCAGCGGGTGCACGCAGACCAGATGGAGACGGCCGCCGCGTTCCAGGACGCGGCGCCGGGCCCGGCTGACCAGGCGCAGCCCCGAGCAGTCGAAGAACTCCACGGGGCGCAGAT
>NZ_MUNH01000337.1:0-21623 GCF_002154615.1 Streptomyces recifensis | reverse complement strand
CCCCCGGCCGGCGCCTTCGGCATCGGCTGACACCGCCTTCGCCGTGTCCCGGCGGCGCAGCCGCCGGAGGTCCGGGATCAGGAGGACCAGGGCGGAGGAGTCCGGGATCAGCGGCCGACTGTGGCCGGGCGACCCCGCGACCGCCAACCCGATCACGCGCCCTCGGTCAGCTCTCCGTGGGGTCCCCGTGCAGCCGCACCGAGGACAGGATCTTCATGATGGTCGCCGTGTCGACCTCCTCCTTCACTCCCTTGGCGCCGTAGAGGTCGAACGACACGATGTCCTGCGCGGAGTTGCGGAAGGCGAAGGAGATCGCCTTGCCGTCGCTCGCGCACTTGCCCTTCTGCGGGCTGCCCGACGAACGCGCCCACGCGTACGCGCCCTTGACGCCGGAGGACGTGGTGAAGGGCTTGGTCTTCTTGTCGTAGGTGAGGCTCTTCTTGTCCGGCTGGGTGTAGCCGCCGTACACGTACCACGGCACCCGCATCACCGCGGCCTGCTCGGGGCTCTTCGCGCCGCTCTCACCGCGGGTACCGGCCACCGCCAGCGAGGTGTCCTCCGTACGGCCGTCCTTGTCGCTGTCGTCCGTGCACCACTTGGACTTGTAGACGGCGGGCGCGGACACCGAGGTGATCAGCTTGTCGTCGTCCGCGTGGTCCTCCATGAAGTAGGAGGTGTCCGTGGACTCGAGCTGCCACTCCGGCGGCACGTCGAACGCGGTGCCGAACTTCGGGTTGACGACGACCTTCCAGCCCGCGACGACCGGCTTCTCCCCCTCCCCGCCACGCGGGTTGTCGTCCGGCGCCGACGAACTCACCGTCGGCTCGGGCGTGGGCGACTGGCTGGTCCTCTTCCCGCCCTTGGCCTCGTCGCGGCCGTCGTCCTTGGAGCCGAGGACCAGATACCCCGTCACCCCGGCGGTCACGACGACCGCGAGGGCCGACACGATGGCGACGACCTTGACCCGGTTGCTCCCGCCCGGCTTGTGCGGCGGCTGCGTCGGCGGCCCCCACTGGGGCTGCTGCCCGTACGGGTTCGGCTGCGGGTACTGCTGGTAGCCGGGCTGCTGATACGGATTCGGCTGCTGGTAACCCGGCTGCTGGTACGGGTTGTCCTGCGGGTTCTGCGCGCCCCCTGGCGGCTGCTCTCCTGGCCACATGGCCAGAACCCTAATGCGCCACGGGACACGTTTCGGTCACCGTCCCTCGTCAGGGGCGTACCGAATCGGTCGGGACCGGGGCTGGCCAGGTCTGCTACCCGTCGGTAACATCACGGCCATGACAGTTGAGAGCGCCTCCATGGGCGACATGCTGGCCGCCGCGGTGCCGATGGTGCGGACCCTGAACCTGGAGTTCATCGAGGTCACCCCCGAGCGCGCGGTGCTCCGGCTGCCGGACCAGTCCGAGTACCACAACCACCTGGGCGGCCCGCACGCCGGCGCGATGTTCACGCTGGCCGAGTCCGCGAGCGGGGCCATCGTGCTGACCGCCTTCGGCGAACAGCTCTCGCGTGCCGTGCCGCTCGCGGTGCGCGCCGAGATCGACTACAAGAAGCTCGCCCTCGGCCCGGTGACCGCCACCGCGACCCTGGGCCGCCCGGCCGCCGAGGTCGTGGCCGAACTGGACGCGGGCAGCCGCCCGGAGTTCCCGGTCGCCATCACCATCCAGCGCGAGGACGGCGCCGTCTCCGGCGAGATGACGGTTGTCTGGACCCTGCGGCCGAACGGCTGACCTCGCTCACCGTGTCGCGGCGGCCGCTGCCCGCAGGGCCGCCGCCGCGCCGTGGACGACCGGCTCGCCGTGTCCGAAGACCGCCGTCTCGGCGTCCAGCGCGGCGAGCCGGTGCAGCGACTCGACGGCCCGCCCGCGGTCGGTGTTGAAGACGCCCAGGGTCGTCCGCCCGACGTTTGCGACCGCGTCCCCGGTGAACAGCACCCCCGGCCCCGGCAGGTGGACGGCGATCGACCCGTCCGTGTGGCCGGGCACCGCGACCACCACCGCCCCGCCGCCGAAATCCAGCGTCTCGCCGTCCGCCACCTCCCGGTCCACCCGGCACGGCGGAGCCGGGGGCAGGGCGGGGACCCCCGCCCGGATCGGGATCTCGAACTCCTCCAGCACCGGCGGCGCCCCGGCCGCCTCACCCCGGATCACCGGCGCCTCCAGCCGGTGCGCCACCACCTCGGCCCCGTGCCGGGCGGCGAGACCGGCCGCCGAGCCGGTGTGGTCCTCGTGCCAGTGCGTGAGCACGATCCGCCGCAGCGCTCCGTCCAGCGCCTCCTCGATCTCCGCCGCGGCCCCCGCCGTCCCGGAGTCGATCAGCGTCAGCTCGTCACCGTCCCGCCACAGATAGGCCGCCCCCACCGGGAAGCGGAGCATGCGGAGGCGGGGCAGTACCTCGACCAGGTCCATGCCTCCAGCCTGCGCGCCCGGCCGCACCGCCATGCGCCCGTTCGCCGTGGGCTCAGCGGCCGTGCCCGCCGGCGGTGCGCGGCGACCGGGTAGCCTTCCCAGGGGGTGCGCACACACGGCGCGCCCAGCGGGGTGCGACAGCGACTGGGAGGAACCGCGGTGCACGTGCAGGAATGGCTCGACTCGGTGCCCGCCGTCGCCGTCTACGCCCTGGTGAGCCTGGTGATCGGGCTGGAGAGCCTCGGCATCCCGCTGCCCGGCGAGATCGTCCTCGTCTCGGCCGCGCTGATGTCCTCCCAGCACACCGGGATCGACCCGTTCGTGCTCGGCGCCTGCGCCACGGCCGGCGCGGTGATCGGCGACTCCATCGGCTACGCGATCGGCCGCAAGGGCGGGCGCCCGCTGCTGGCCTGGCTGGGGCGGAAGTTCCCGCGCCACTTCGGCGAGGCGCATGTCGCCACCGCCGAGCGGTCGTTCGAGAAGTGGGGCATGTGGGCGGTCTTCTTCGGCCGCTTCATCGCCCTGCTCCGCATCTTCGCCGGGCCCCTCGCGGGCGTCCTGCGCATGCCGTACTGGAAGTTCCTGATCGCCAACGTGCTCGGCGGTGTCGTCTGGGCGGGCGGCACCACGGCCGTCGTCTACTACGTCGGCACGGTCGCGGAGGACTGGCTCAAGCGGTTCTCCTGGGTGGCACTGGTCGCCGCGATCGTCGTCGGCCTCGGCTCCTTCGTGGTCATGAAGCGCCGCTCGCAGCGCAAGGAGTCCACGGACCAGACCCCCGAGCCCGAGCCGGTCGGCGCCGACCAGGCGTAGGGGCCCTGCCCGCGCTCCGGCCCCGCCTACTCGTGCACGGCCCGGTGCGTCTTCGCCAGGTCCGCGTACAGCGTGCCGTTGAGGGTGACGCCCTGCCGCTCCTCCTCCGACAGCTCCCGGCGGACCTTCGCCGGGACCCCCGCGACCAGCGAACCGGGCGGCACGACCATGCCCTGCGGGACGAGGGCCTGGGCGGCGACCAGGGAACCGGCGCCGATCACCGCGCCGTTCAGCACGGTCGCCCCCATGCCGATCAGGCAGTCGTCCTCGACCGTGGCGCCGTGCACCACGGCGTTGTGGCCGACGGAGACGCGCTCACCGATCGTCAGCGGGAAGCCGGGGTCCGCGTGCAGGGTGACGTTGTCCTGGATGTTGGCGTCCGCGCCGACGGTGATCCGCTCCACGTCACCGCGCACCACGGCCCCGTACCAGACGCTCGCGCCCGCCCGCAGCGTCACGTCGCCGATCACCGTGGCGTTGGGGGCGACGAACGCCTCCGGGTCGATCGCCGGTTCCCTGCCGCCGATGCCCACGATCAGGGCCTTGTGCGTCATCCGTGTCCACCGTCTCTCTGCCGGGCGAAAATCGGGCCGGACCGCGCCGGGCGGTCTCCCCGCGCACGGTAGGGCATCGCGGGCCCGGCCGGATGGGGTGAAGATCACAGGCGTCCGGCGCCTCGCGGTGAGTGACCGCTGAGTAACGTGGGCGGGTGCCGAAGCCCGAGAACACGTTCACCTCCTGGCGGCAGGGGCTCGCCCAGCGTGCCGTCCATGCCGCATGGGGCTGGGCGCAGCGCCGCGGCGCGGTCACCGCCGGGCATCCGGGCCGCTTCCGGTTCGGCGCCATCGGTGAGGCCACCCGGCTCGCCTTCCCGCTCGGCACGGTCTTCGGCGAGCCGTGGATCACCCTCGGCTCGCACTGCATCATCGCCGAACAGGTCACCCTCACCGCCGGTCTCATGCCCGACCTCGACCTCGGCCCGGACCCGATCCTGCGCATCGGGGACGGCGTGGTCCTCGGCCGGGGCAGCCACGTCATCGCGGACACCACGGTCACCATCGGCCGCGACTGCTACTTCGGCCCGTACGTCTACGTCACCTCCACCAACCACTCCTACGACGACCCGCACGAGCCCATAGGCCGGCAGTGGCCCCGGATGGAGCCCGTGGAGATCGGCCCCGGCTGCTGGATCGGCACCGGCGCGGTGATCCTGCCCGGCGCCCGGATCGGCCGGAACGTGGTGGTCGCGGCCGGCGCGGTGGTGCGCGGCACGGTCCCCGACCACGCCGTGGTCGCCGGGGCGCCCGCCCGTGTGGTGCGGCGCTGGACGCCCGAGGAGGGCTGGCAGCCACCGCTGCGCACCCCCGCCCCGGTGCCGCCCCCGGCCGGGGTCACCGGAGCGCAGCTGGGTGCGCTGGCGGCACTGGACGAGGAGCAGGTGGAACAGCTCGCCAGACTGGACGCGGAGGGCTGAGCGGGCGAGCGCGTGCCCCGTACCGGACCGCGCAGTACAGTGCGGTGCACGGCCGGGTGCGGCGCGCCGCCGTCCCGGGCACCCGATCCGGTCATTCCTTCCCGTGACCGGCGAGGCCCCCGTGGCCTCCGTGACTCCCGATGTGATCTGCAATGGACGTGATGTGGCGGACCTCGACCTGCTGACCCGGTCCCTGGCGCGCAATGTCCGCCGCTGGCGCTCCGAGCGCGGCTTCACGCTGGACACGCTGGCCGCCCGCGCCGGGGTCAGCCGGGGCATGCTCATCCAGATCGAGCAGGCCCGCACCAACCCCAGCATCGGCACCGTCGTCAAGATCGGCGACGCGCTCGGGATCAGCGTCACCACGCTGCTCGACTACGAGCAGGGACCGCGCGTCCGGGTCGTCCCCGCCGACCAGGCGGTCCGGCTCTGGCACACCGAGGGCGGCAGCTACAACCGGCTGCTGGCCGGCACCGAGGCGCCCGGCCCGCTGGAGCTGTGGGACTGGAACCTGATGCCGGGCGAGCACAGCAGCGCCGACCCGCACCCCTCCGGCACGGTCGAGCTGGTCCACGTCACCTCCGGTGAGCTCACCCTGGAGGTCGACGGGGTGCGGCACGCGGTCCCGGCCGGGGCGAGCGCCACCTTCGAGGCCGACACCCCGCACACCTACGGCAACGAGGGCGACGTACCGATGCGGATGGTGATGGCGGTCTCGGTGCCCCCGGTGCGCTGAGGGCCGCCCCCGCGACGGCTGTTACGGTGCCGCCATGCGCGCCCCCATCGGAGACTTCGACAACGCCGTCCCCGCCCCCGAGGCCCTGGCCGAACTGACCGCACCGGTCGCCGAGGCGGTACGGAACTGGCGGGGGTCCGTCCCCGCCGAGCGGATCCTCTACGTCGACACCGACCCGGACCTCGCGGACACGGCCGTCTTCGTCCAGCACTACGGCGCCGACCTGCCCGACCTGAGCGCCAACTGCGTGGTGGTCGCGGGCAAGCGCGGCGGCGAGACCACGCTCGCCGCCTGCCTGGTGCTGTCCCGGACCAAGGTCGACGTCAACGGCACGGTCCGCCGCCAACTAGGCGCCCGCAAGGCGTCGTTCGCCCCCATGGACCTGGCGACCGGCGAGACCGGCATGGAGTACGGCGGCATCACCCCGCTCGGACTCCCCGCCGCCTGGCCGGTATTGGTCGACTCCGCCGTGCTGGACCTGCCCTACGTCCTGGTCGGCAGCGGCCGCAGGCGCGGCAAACTCCTGGTGCCCGGCAAGGCGTTCGCCGAGATCCCCGGCGCGGTCGTGATCGAGGGGCTGGGCGTCTAACCCAGGCGGGGGATCTCGATCGCCGGGCAGGCGTCCATCACCATCTCCAGACCCGCCGCCCGCGTCCGCTCGTACGCCGCCTCGTCCACCACGCCGAGCTGGAACCAGACCGCGCGGGCGCCCATGGCCACCGCCTCGTCGGCCACCGCGCCGGCCAGCTCGCTGTTGACGAACACGTCGACCACGTCTACGTCGAACGGGATGTCGGCGAGGCTCGCGTACCCCTGCTCGCCCCCGACCGGCTCGGCCTTCGGGTGCACCGGCACCACCCGCTTGCCGTACCGGCGCAGCACCTCGGCGACCCCGTAGGCGGCACGGGACCTGTTGTTGGAGAGGCCGACCACCGCCCAGGTGTCGCCCAGACCGGTCAGGATGGTGCGGATCGTCGCCTCGTCGCCGTACACGGCGGCCTCCTCCAAGCGCGGGAACTGTGCCGTGGGGGACAACAGCGGGTGCCGCGCGCCGATTCCCCCGCTTGCCCGCCACGCTGTCCGGAATCGGCACAAGGTGCTGCGGCCGGGCCTTGGCGCGCCTACGCTCGCTGCGTGCTGCGCATCCTCGACGCCCGGACCGGTGAGTCCGTCCCCGCCACCCCCGCCCGCCGGGGCCTGACCCGAGTGGAGGCCCACGCGGGCGGCCTCGACCTGACGGCGCTGCGGGTGCTGCTCACCGCCGACCTCCTCGTCCGCGCCCTGGAGCTGGGCGGCACCCCCGTCTGGACCATGCTCACCGCACCTCGCGAACAGGCCGAACTCGGTACGGCGGCCACGGCGTTGAGCATCCGCCCCTTCGAGGACAGCCGGGATGTCGCGTCGGGCCTGGGGGAGGCCCAGGTGGTGCATGTGCGGGCCGCGGCCGAGGAGCCGCCCGCGGCCGGAGTGGTGGTGGCCGTCGCCCCGGCCGGGTGGGACGGGGGCGGTGAGGACCTGCAGGAACTTCTGGCGGACCCCGGTGCCCTGCGCCTGGCCCTGCTCTCCGTCCCGCGCGACGAGCCCGCCGCACTGGACGCGGGCGTACTGGAGGAGGCCGCGCGGACCGCCTCCGAGTGGCGGACCGGCGTGGCCCGCTGGGCGAACCAGCCCTCGCGCCCGGTGCCCGAGGAGGTGCGGACCCGGCTGCGCGCGGCCTGGGAGGACGACCTCGACCTGCCCGGCGTCCTCGCCGTGCTGCGGGAGGTGGCGAGCGCCGAGGACCTCCCCGACGGTGCCCGCTTCGAGACCTTCCTCTACGCCGACCGCCTCCTCGCCCTCGACCTCGCCGGGGAGCTGGGCAACCCCGGCTGAGCCCAGGGCCTGTCTTCCGGACCAGGCCGGCTCGGGCGGACGGCACCTGCGCTACCCCGGCGAGATCCGGAAGCCAGGCCCTAGCCGACGTGGACCCAGGGCCTCCGCTCCGGGTCCGGTTCCGCGCGGCGCAGTACCTCGCGGGTGACCGGTGCCGCCTCTCCGTTGCCGAAGACCAGGAACTGGAGCAGGTGGCCGATCGGGTTGCCCTCGGTCCAGTTGAAGTAGACGTGCGGCACCTTGCCGGTGCGGTCGCGCAGGGCGAGCAGGACGGCCGCGATGGTGTTGGGCACGGTCGGCCCTTCCGCGCGCAGCCGTCGTACGCCGTGTTTCTCGTCGCCGTGCACCGTGATCTCGGCGGTGAAGTCGGAGGAGTCCCGCACGAACACCTCCAGGAACACCACCGAGGCGCCCTTGGGCAGCCGGGTGTGCTGGCGCTGCTCGCGCTCCTTCTCGCGGTACTCCCGACTGCTGTGCTCCTGCGGCTCGTTGGCGATGAGCTGGAGCGGGCCGTGCTCGGCGGCCTCGTCGATGATGCGCAGCGCGGCCTCGTCGAACACCACGTCCGTGGCGCGGAGTTCGAAGGCGCGGTGCACCCGGGAGCCGAGCGAGGTGAGCATGATCAGCACGATGAAGATGGACGCGATCTTGATGCCGTCCGGCCGCTCGATCACGTTGGCGACCACGGTGTAGGCGAAGACGACGGTGATCGTGCCGAAGCCGAGGGTGGCCGCCCGGTGCCCGCGCCGGTGCACCGCCACCGTGGAGGCGAAGGCCGCCGAGAGCATCAGCACCAGCACGCCGGTCGCGTACGCCCCGCTCTGCGCGTCCACGCTCGCGTGGAACCACAGGGTGATCAGCACGGCCGCCACCAGGAACACCAGCACCAGTGGCCGCACCGCGCGCGTCCACTCCGGGGCCATGCCGTAGCGGGGCAGATAGCGCGGGACCAGGTTGAGCAGTCCGGCCATCGCCGAGGCGCCCGCGAACCACAGGATGGTGATGGTCGACAGGTCGTACACCGTGCCGAAGATCTCGCCGAGGTACTGGTGGGCGAGGTAGGCGAGGGCGCGTCCGTTGGCCGGGCCGCCGGTCCGGAAGTCCTTCTCGGGGATCAGGATCGTCGTCGCCAGGCTGGAGAGCAGCAGCAGGCAGCTCATGATCAGCGCGGCCGTGGTGAGCAGCTTGCGGGCGCCCCGGATACGGCCCGCCGGGTTCTCGAAGGTGTCCTGGGGATCGCCCTTGATCTGCGGCATCACCGCCACGCCGGTCTCGAAGCCGGACATGCCGAGCGCGAGCTTGGGGAAGACCAGCAGGGCCACGCCGAGCATGGCGAGCGGGGAGGAGTGCTCCGCCGTCATCAGGTGCGTCCAGTCCTCGATCCGCACCGGGTGGGTGAGGACCTGGTAGGCGCAGACGGCCAGGACCACCACATTGAGCGTGAGATAGGTGGCGACCAGGACGACGGCGATCCCGATGGCCTCCTGGAAGCCCTTCAGGAAGACCGCGCCGAGCAGTCCGAGCAGGACCAGGGTGATCCAGACGCCCTCGCCCTCGGTCCAGTGCGGCGCGAACGGGTTCTCCATCACATGGGCCGCCGCGTCCGCCGAGGACAGCGTCATGGTGATCATGAAGTCGGTGGCGGCGAACCCCAGCAGCACCAGTACCAGGATCTTCCCCGACCACCAGGACAGCAGCCGCTCCAGCATGGCGATCGAGCCCTCGCCGTGCGGGCTCTCCCGCGCCACCCTGCGGTACACCGGGAGCGCGCCGAACAGGGTCAGCGCGATCAGCACCAGGGTCGCCAGCGGCGAGAGTGCGCCGGCCGCGAGGGCGGCGATGCCGGGCTGGTAGCCGAGCGTGGAGAAGTAGTCGACGCCGGTCAGACACATCACCCGCCACCAGGGGTGGCCCTCGTGCTCCTGGGGCGGGGTGCGGTGCGGCCCGGGATGGCGGGCGGTCCGCTCGCTCAGGCCCTCCAGCAGCCAGCCTCGCAAGCGGGCCCGCACCGAGTCCGGGGCGGGTCCGCCGGGCTCCGCGGGCTGCACGGGGACGCTGGTCATACGCTGCTGCCTCCTTACCCACGGCCCACCGCGCGGGCCGTCCGATCGCTGAGCGCGTCTGCCCCGCATCCTCCCCCGCACACCGGGGCCGGGCGGGCGCGGCGCTCCGCATAGGCTGGCGGGATGCAGGACGAGTACCGCACAGTGGCCCGCGCGGGTGTGCACGAGACCGAGATCAACCGCTCCCGCTTCCTGTGCGCGCTCGCCCCGGCCGCCACCGAGCGGGAGGCGCAGGAGTTCATCGCCGGGGTCCGCAAGGAGCACGCCGACGCCACGCACAACTGCTGGGCGTACGTCATCGGCGCCGACGCCTCCACCCAGAAGGCCAGCGACGACGGCGAGCCCGGCGGCACGGCCGGCGTGCCCATGCTCCAGATGCTGCTGCGCCGCGACATGCGGTACGTCGTCGCCGTCGTCACCCGGTACTACGGCGGGGTGAAGCTCGGCGCGGGCGGCCTGATCCGGGCCTACGGCGGCTCGGTCGGCGAGGCGCTGGACGCCGTCGGCACCCGCACCCGGCGCCGCTACCGGCTGGCCACGGTGACCGTCGACCACCAGCGCGCCGGCAAGGTGCAGAACGACCTGCGCGCCACCGGCCGCGAGGTCCGCGACGTCCGCTACGGCGAGGCGGTCGCCATCGACATCGCCCTCCCGGACGCCGACGTCGACACCTTCCGGGGCTGGCTGGCCGACGCCACGGCCGGCTCGGCGGGCCTGGAGCTGGGCGGCGAGGCGTACGGGGACGCCTGATCCGGGCCAATCGGGCATACCGCTCAAATCCGAAGCGACCGGAGCGCGTTGTCCGACCCTGCCGTTAGTCTCGGGGTCCATGAGACTCCTGCACACCTCCGACTGGCATCTCGGCCGGGCCTTCCACCGGGTGAGCATGCTCGGCGCCCAGACCGAGTTCATCGGTCACCTCGTCGCCACCGTGCGCGAGCGAGCCGTGGACGCCGTCGTGGTGTCGGGAGACGTGTACGACCGCGCGGTACCCCCGCTGGCCGCGGTCGAGCTGTTCGACGACGCCCTGCACCGGCTCGCCGGGCTGGGTGTGCCCACCGTGATGATCTCCGGCAACCACGACTCGGCCCGCCGCCTCGGCGTCGGCGCCGGACTCATCGACCGCGCGGGCATCCACCTGCGCACCGACCCGACCGCCGTCGGCACCCCGGTCGTCCTCGCCGACGCCCACGGCGACGTGGCCTTCTACGGGCTGCCCTACCTCGAACCGGCCCTGGTGAAGGACGAGTTCGCCGTGCCGAAGGCCGGACACGAGACCGTGCTCGCCGCCGCCATGGACCGGGTGCGCGCCGACCTCGCCGGCCGCGCCCCCGGCACCCGCTCGGTCGTCCTCGCCCACGCCTTCGTCACCGGCGGCGAGGCCAGCGACAGCGAACGGGACATCACCGTCGGCGGAGTGGCCGCCGTGCCCGCCGGGGTCTTCGCCGGCGTCGACTACGTCGCCCTCGGCCATCTGCACGGCTGCCAGCGGATCAGCGAGCGCGTCCGCTACTCCGGCTCCCCGCTCGCCTACTCCTTCTCCGAGGCCGACCACCGCAAGAGCATGTGGCTCGTCGACCTGGACGCCGAGGGCGCGGTCACCGCCGAGCGCCTCGACTGCCCGGTGCCGCGCCCGCTGGCCCGCCTCCGGGGCACGCTGGAGGAGCTGCTCGACGACCCCGCGCTGAGCCGCCACGAGGACGCCTGGGTCGAGGCCACCCTCACCGACGCCGTCCGGCCCGCCGACCCCATGGCCCGGATCGCCGCCCGCTTCCCGCACACCCTCAGCCTGGTCTTCGCCCCCGACCGCGCCCCGGACGACCCGGCCGTGTCCTACGCCCGGCGTCTCGCGGGCCGCAGCGACCAGCAGATCGCGGAGGACTTCGTCGCCCATGTGCGCGGCGCCGCCCCCGACGGCCGGGAGACCGAGGTGCTGCGCGACGCCTTCGACGCCGTGCGCGCCGACGACGCGGTGCGGGAGGTCGCCCGATGAGGCTGCACCGGCTCGACATCACCGCCTTCGGCCCCTTCGGCACCGCCCAGAGCGTCGACTTCGACGCGCTCTCCGCCGCCGGCCTCTTCCTGCTGCACGGCCCGACCGGCGCGGGGAAGACCTCCGTCCTGGACGCCGTCTGCTACGCCCTCTACGGCTCCGTCCCCGGCGCCCGGCAGGGCGGCCAGGGTACCCACCTGCGCAGCGACCACGCCGAACCGGGCACCCGTACCGAGGTCCGTCTCGAACTCACCGTCGCCGGACGCCGGTTGGAGATCACCCGGCAGCCCCCGTGGGAGCGCCCCAAGAAGCGCGGCACCGGCACCACCCTCGACAAGGCCCAGACCTGGCTGCGCGAGTACGACGCCGTGCGCGGCACCTGGAAGGACCTCAGCCGCTCGCACCAGGAGATCGGCGAGGAGATCACCCAGCTCCTCGGCATGAGCCGCGAGCAGTTCTGCCAGGTCGTGCTCCTGCCCCAGGGCGACTTCGCCCGCTTCCTGCGCGCCGACGCCGAGGCACGCGGCAAGCTGCTCGGCCGCCTCTTCGACACCCAGCGCTTCGCCGACGTGGAGAAGCGGCTCGCCGAACGCAGGCGTGCCACCGAGGCACGGGTGCGCGAGGGCGACACCGCGCTGCTCGCCGACGCCCACCGCATGCAGCAGGCGGCGGGTGACGCCATGGAGCTGCCCGGGCTCGCGCCCGGCGATCCGGGCCTCGCCGTCGCGGTCCTCGGGGCGGCGGCCGTGGCCCGCAGCACCGCCCGCGAACGCCTCACCATCGCCCACTGCGGCCTCACCGCCGCCGAGTCCGCCCACACCCGCGCCCAGGAGGAACTGGCCGAGGCCCGCGAACTCGCCCGGCTCCAGCACCGGTTCACCGAGGCCCAGGACCGCGCCGCGCGCCTCGCGGAGCGGGCGGGGGAGTACGAGGAGACGCGGGCACGCATGGAGCGCGGCCGCAAGGCCGAGACCGTGGCGCCCGCACTGGAGCTGCGCGAGGAAGCGGAGAACGCGCACCGGCGGGCCGCCCTGGCCGAGGCGGACGCCCGGCGCGCGCTGCCGGAGGACCAGGCCGACTCCGGCGCCCCCGGCCTCGCGGCAGCCGCCCGCCGCGCCGCCGAGGAGCTGGGCTCCCTCGCCTCCGCCCGCCGCGCCGAGCACCGGCTCACCGAACTGCTCGCCGAGCGCGCCGGGCTCGACCGCGAGGAGCGCGCGGACGAGGACACCGCGCGCGAGGCGGATGCCTGGCTCGACGGCTGGGAGCCCGCCCGCGCCGCCCTCCAGGCCCGTATCGACGCGGCACGGGAGGCCGCCTCCCGTGCCGAATCCCTCGCCGCCCGGCGCGACCCCGCCCGGCGGCGGCTCGACGCGGCCCGCCGCCGCGACCGGCTGACCTCCGACGTCGCGGCCGCCGAACGCCAGGCGCTGGACTCCGGGCAGCGCGCGCAGAAGCTGCGCGGACACTGGCTCGACCTCAAGGAACAGCGCCTGGACGGCATCGCCGCCGAGCTGGCCGCCCACCTCACCGACGGCGCCCCCTGTGCCGTCTGCGGGGCCACCGAGCACCCCGCCCCGGCCCGCAAGGACGCCGGACACGTCGACCGCGAGGCCGAACAGCGCGCCTTCGACGCGCACCAGGAGGCCGAGCGGGAGCACGTCGAGCAGGAGCGCCGCGGCACCGAGCTGCAAGCCGCGCTGGACGCCGTCACCGCCGAGGTCGGGGACACCCCCGCCGACCGCATCGCCGCCGAAGTCACCCAGCTGGAGCGGGAGTACGAGCAGGCCCGCCGGGACGCCTCCGCCCTGCACGCCGCGCACGAGGAGCTGCGCCGGGCCGAGACGGAGCGCGAGCAGCGGCTCCAGGCCCGCCAGCAGTCCGCCGTACGGGCCGCCGCGCGGCTCACCCGGCGCGACACCCTGGACCGCGAACAGGCGATCCTCCAGGCAGAGTTGACGCGGGCGCGCGGAGCCGCCGAGAGCGTCGCCGCCCGTGCCGCCGAACTGGAGCGGCTCGCGGCCGTGCTCACCGAGGCCGCCGACGCCGCCCGTACGGCCGATGAGGCGGCCGTCCGCCTCAAGGACGCCGACGCCCGCCTCGCCGACGCCGCCTATCGCGCCGGGTTCGACACCCCCGGCGCGGCGGCCGGGGCCCTGCTGGACCCCGCCACCCACCGCGCCCTCCAACACCGCCTGGACGAAAGGCAGTCGGAGGAGTCCGCCGTACGCGCCGTCCTCGCCGAGCCCGAGACGGTGGCCGCCTCCAGGCGGGCCCCCGCCGACCTCGTCGCGGCGGGAGAGCGCGCGGCCGGGGCCGAGCGGCGGCTGCGGGAAGCCGCCTCCGCCCGTGACGAGGCCGCCCGCCGCACCACCGAGCTGGACCGCCTCTCCGCCCGCGCCGAGGACGGCGCCCGGCGCCTCGCCCCGCTGCGCGAGGAGTACGACCGGGTGGCCCGGCTCGCCGCCCTCGCGGCCGGCACCAGCGCGGACAACGAACGCCGGATGCGCCTCGAGTCGTACGTCCTGGCCGCCCGCCTCGAACAGGTCGCCGCCGCCGCGACCGCGCGCCTGCGGCTGATGTCCGCCGGGCGCTACACCCTCGTCCACTCCGACGACCGCAGCGGACGCGGGCGCAGCGGGCTCGGGCTGCACGTGGTGGACGCGTGGACCGGCCGGGAGCGGGACACCGCGACCCTGTCCGGCGGCGAGACCTTCTTCGCCTCGCTCGCGCTCGCCCTGGGCCTCGCCGACGTGGTCACCGACGAGGCGGGCGGGGTCCGGCTCGACACCCTCTTCATCGACGAGGGCTTCGGCAGCCTGGACGACCAGACGCTCGACGAGGTCCTCGACGTGCTGGACTCGCTGCGCGAACGCGACCGCAGCGTCGGCATCGTGAGCCACGTCGGCGACCTGCGCCGCCGCGTCCACGCCCAGTTGGAGGTCGTCAAGGACCGCACCGGGTCCTCGCTGCGCCGGCGCGGGGTCTGAGGGGTCAGGGCAGCACGCCGTCGACGGCGACGGGCAGATGGCGCGGCCCGCGCAGCACCGCGTTCGGCCGGTACGGCGGCGGGTCCGCCACGAGCCGGGGATTCTCCAGCCGCCGCGCCAGCTCGGCCAGCGCGATCTGCGCCTCCAGCCGCGCCAGCGGCGCGCCGAAGCAACTGTGGATGCCGCTGCCGAAGCCGAGGTGCTGGAGGTCGTCCCGGTCGGGGTCGAACCGCTCGGGGTCCTTGAAGCGCTCCGGGTCCCGGTTGCCCGCGGCCAGCATCAGCCAGATCCGGGAGCCCTTGGGGATGGTCACCCCGCGCACCTCGATGTCGGTGATGCAGGTGCGCTGCGGCACGAGCTGCACCGGAGGCTCGTAGCGCAGCAGCTCCTCCACGATGCTGACCGCCAGCTCCGGCTCCTCGCGCAGCCGCTGGAGGTACTCGGGGTGCCGCAGCAGGGTGAGCATGCCGTTGGCGATCAGATTGACGGTGGTCTCGTGACCGGCGATCAGCAGCAGGACGGCCGTGCTGAGCACCTCCATCATGGTCATGGCACCGTCCGGCCCCTTTCCGGCGGCCAGGTCGGACAGCATGTCGTCGCGCGGGTCCTTCGTGCGCTCCTCCGCCAGCCCGGCCAGGTACATGCCGAGCTGGGTCCGCGCCTCCTGCGCCTTCCGCAAGAAGTCGGGGTCCGCGCCCTGCCGGGTCTCCGGGTCGAGGCTCGCCACCACCGGGTCCACCCAGGACCTGAACCGGGGCTCGTCCTCGCGGGGCACCCCGAGCAGCCGGCAGATCACCGTCACCGGGAACGGATAGGCGAACTGGTCCACCAGGTCGATCTCGGTCGCGCCCGCGAGTCCGTCGATGAGCTCGGCGACCATGGCGTGCAGCTCGCCCCGCATGCCGTCGATCCGGCGCGGCTTGTGCGGCGGACCGAACGCGCTGTTGGCGATGCGCCGCAGCCGGTCGTGCTCCGGCGGGTCCAGCCGGATGAAGGACGGCGGCAGCCCGGTGTTCTCCGCCTGGTTCAGCTCGTCGGCGCCCGCCGCCGTCAGGTTCGTCGCGTCGGAGCTGATCCGGGGGTCGTGCAGCAGGCTCTCGATGTCCCAGTACGAGGAGATGACGTACGGGTCCCCGTCCTCCTCGTGCAGTACCGGGGTGCGGCGCAGCTCGGCGTAGAGCGGGTAGGGGTCGGCGCGGTTGGCGAAGTCGGTGATCCGGGCCACCAGGGAGGGTTCGGTCATGGCATGTCCTTGGAGCGTCGGGAGCGGCGGGGCCGGACGGGGGTCAGTGGTGGCCGGGGGTGAAGACCAGCCTGCGGTCCGCCGGTGAGTAGCCGCTGAGGGTCACGGTCGGGCCGTGGGTCGGCAGGGACGGGTCGGGGAAGTCGGCCGGGACCGCCTTGCGCCCCTCCGGGCGCCGGTCCACCGTGGGGTACTCCACCGGGAAGGGCGCGCCCTGCTCGATCTGCCGCTGGCAGTACTCCAGCCAGCGGGCGTTGTCGAAGGTCACGCCCGCCACGATCCGGCCCTTGTACCCGTACACGCCGACGAACCGGCGCTCGGCCGTGGACCCCTGGATGATCATCAGCTCGTCGCCCATGGGCGGCACGCCCACCGACTTGATGTTCACCCCGAACTGCGAGGACCAGAAGGCGGGCATCCACATGTGCGGGCGCCGGTCGGAGGCGGGACAGATCATGTTGTGCGCGGCCGTCTCCGCCTGCGCCACCGCGTTGCCCCAGTGCTCCAGCGACAGGAACTGGTAGCCGAACAGCGCGTGCGGGGAGCGGGCCACGTCACCGGCGACGAACACGTCGTCCGTGACGATCCCCCGGAAGTCGAACGCCCGGCAGCCCGCGTCGCTCGCGATGCCGCGCGGCCCCGCCCCGAGCCCCGAGCCGGTCAGCCACTCGGTGTTGCGCAGCGACCCCAGCGAGACCACCACGACGTCCGCCTCGACCACGCTCTCGTCGGACAGGTGCACCGACCGCACCCGGCCCATCGGGTCGCCCTCCAGGGCGGTGACGGTGACATGGGTGCGCAGGTCGGTGGACGCCGTTCTCCAGATGGAGGTCGGCGGCGACCGCCCCGATCACCCCGCCGAGCGCCCCCACCAGCGGGGCCCCCGCGCGCTCCGCGACCGTGACCTCGAGACCCATCTCCCGGCAGGCGGACGCCACTTCGGACCCCGCGAACCCGGCGCCGATCACCACGACCCGCTTCGCCCCGGCCCGCAGCCGCTCGGTGAGGGCGATCGCGTCGTCACGGGTGCGCAGCACGAAGACGCCGTTCAGCTCGGCCTCCTCCGGCACCGGCCAGGGGCGGGCGCGCACCCCGGTGGCGATCAGCAGCCGGTCGTACTCCACCTCCTCGCCGTCGGCGAGGAGCACCCGCTTGCCCGTCAGGTCGAGCCCGGCCGCCGGGACCCCGAGCCGCCACTCGGCGTCCAGGTGCCGGCGCCGGGGCAGCTCGGTGTGCCGCGGGGACGCCTTGCCCAGCAGTACCGCCTTGGACAGCGGCGGCCGGTCGTACGGCCCGTACGGTTCGTCGCCGATCAGGGTGAGGGAACCGGTGAAGCCCTCCGCGCGCAGCGTCTCGGCCGCCCGCAGCCCGGCCAGCGAGGCGCCGACGATCACGATGCGGCCCTCGCGGCGCAGCCAGTCCACGTAGTCAGCGGCCATCGCGCGGCTCCCAGGGAGTACCGGAGAAGACCTGCACGGGCTCGACGGGCGCGCCCTCGTGCAGACCCTCCACCGTGATCGCCTGCACCGGGCAGGCGGCGGCGGCGCGGGCCACCGCGTCCCGCTCCTCCTCGGCGGCGAGCGGGTTGTAGAGCAGAGCCTCCTCACCGTGCATGGTGAACACGTCGGGGGCGAGGAACGCGCACTGGGCGTATCCCTGGCACTTGTTGAGATCGACGACGATCCGCATAGGCGCTGCGCCCTTTCCGGTGGTCTGGTCCGGCCGTCCCCCGACAGCATCGGCGCGCCGGTGCCGGGGCCGCGCGCCGGGACGCGCCGATCGGGTGAGCCCCGGTCAGGCCGGAGTCACCCGCCGCCGGCGCCCGCCGGCCAGCAGGATGTGCACGCTCAGCAGCAGCGACCAGGCGGGGAAGACCAGTTCTGCCCAGGGCACGTGGGAGGCGACGAAGAGCAGCAGCAGCGCGGTCACCGCGCCCACCGCCGTCAGCCAGCGCGGCAGCACGCCCATCCGCGTGCCGATCACCGACATGGACGACACGAAGACGGCCGCCATCCGCATCGCGTAGTCCGTAAGCAGCGTGTACGCGAAGTGCCGGCCGAAGTCCCAGGTGGTGAGCGAGGGCGCGCTGCCGGCGGGGTGGGCCACGGCCAGCACCGCCGTGGCGGAGGCGGCGGCGCCGAAGAGGGTGGCGGTGAAGACCAGGCCGCTGCCCAGCAGGACGGTCGCCAGGAACCGGTCCTCCGCGTCGCCCACGTGCGCGCGCACCGCGCCCAGGAACCACAGGAAGAAGATGCCGGCGAAGGGGACCAGCGCCAGCGCCGCTCGTACCGCCTCCCGCCGGGTGGGGTCCGTGAACCCCTCGGCGTCGGCCGCGTCGGCCCCCTCAGGGACGCCGAGCCGCAGCAGCACGATCATCGCCGTCAGCAGCAGCGCGAACACCACCCCGGCCAGCCCGGCCGCCCGGGGCGTCTCCAGCGCCCTCCGGTCCGGCCCGTTGCGCTGCATGAGTGGCCCACCTCCCTCGTGCGACGGCCCCCGCACCAGCAAGCAGCCGGTACGGGGGCCACGCCACCCGGGCAGGGCCGTACGGCCGAGTCAGAGCCGGGACAGCTCGTCCACCAGGTCGTCCAGGCCGAGCGAACCCTGGGACAGTGCCGCCATGTGCCACGCCTTCGGGTCGAAGGAGTCGCCGTGCCGCTCCCGCGCCCGCTCCCGGCCGAGCAGCCAGGCCCGCTCGCCCAGCTTGTAGCCGATCGCCTGTCCCGGCATCGTCAGATAGCGGGTCAGCTCGCTCACCACGAAGTCCGCCGGACGGCTGCTGTGCGCCCGGAAGAACTCCTCCGCGAGCTCCGGCGTCCACCGCTCACCGGGGTGGAAGGGCGAGTCCGCCGGGATCTCCAGCTCCAGGTGCATACCGATGTCGATGATCACCCGGACCGCGCGCATCATCTGCGCGTCCAGATAACCGAGCCGCTCCTCCGCGTCCGTGAGATAGCCCAGCTCGTCCATCAGCCGCTCCGCGTACAGCGCCCAGCCCTCGGCATTGGCGCTGACCATGCCCACCGTGGCCTGGTAGCGGGACAGGTCCGCCGCGACGTGCGCCCACTGCGCGATCTGCAGGTGATGGCCGGGCACGCCCTCGTGGTACCAGGTGGAGACCAGGTCGTACACCGGGAACCGGGTCTCGCCCATCGTCGGTAGCCAGGTCCGGCCCGGCCGGGAGAAGTCCTCCGAGGGACCCGTGTAGTACGGGGCCGCCGCCCCGCCCGGCGGGGCGATACGTGACTCCACCCGCCGTACCCGTTCGGCCAGTTCGAAGTGGGTGCCGTCCAGATCGGCGATCGCCCGGTCCATCAGGCCCTGCAGCCACTCCCGGACCTCGTCCACGCCGTCGATGTGCCGGCCGTGCTGGTCCAGGTGCGCCAGCGCCACCCACGGCGTCCCGGCGCCCGGCAGCACCTTCTGCGCCTCCTTCTCCATCTCGCCGAGCAGGCGGTGGAATTCCGACCAGCCGTAGGCGTACGCCTCGTCCAGGTCCAGGTCGGTGCCGTTGAAGTAGCGGGCGCAACGGGCGTACCGCTCACGGCCCACGGTGTTCGGGGCGTCCGCGACGGCCGGGGCGTACACGTCCCGCATCCAGTCGCGCAAGGAAACCACCGAGGCCGT
Organism: Streptomyces recifensis; assembly: GCF_002154615.1. Lineage (NCBI taxonomy): Bacteria > Bacillati > Actinomycetota > Actinomycetes > Kitasatosporales > Streptomycetaceae > Streptomyces > Streptomyces recifensis. Next base: position 2,407 of record NZ_MUNH01000337.1, on the reverse strand, counting down.
CGCCGCGCGGGCCGCCTCGTCCAGCTCCGCGCGCAGCGCTTCGGGGCCGGCCGCGGCGAAGTCCTCGAACCAGCCGCGCCCCTCGCCGGTGTCCGCCCACTCGGTGAGCTGCTCGACGAAGGTGGCCGTCGGCCGGGGCGCCGCGTGCAGACCGCGCTCCAGACCGAGGGCGAGGGAGGCGCGGTAGCCCTCGTAGGCCGCCGGCACCGCGCGGAGCCGCTCGACGAGGGCCGCCCAGTCCTCCTCGGTCTCCTGCGGGGTCACGGAGAAGATGTCCCGCACCGAGTGGCCGGGTGTGTGCATGTTGCCGACCGCGCGCAGGTGTTCCTGCGCGTCGTGCATGGCCAGTTCGGCGGTCAGACGCTCCCGCAGCAGCCGCCCGCAGCGGCGCTCGGCGTCACTGTCCGCGCCGGGCAGGCGCTCGGCCTCGTCCAGCCGGGCGAGCGTCGTACGCGCCAGGCCGGCCAGGGCCTCCTGGCCGGCGGGGGAGTAGTCGGGCAACCGGCGGGAACTCTCCCGCACACCGAGGTACGTGCCGGTGACCGGGTCGAGGGCGATGAGGTCGTCCACATAGGCGTCGGCGACCTGACGGGGCAGCAAGCTCTTGGTGTCGGACATGGCGCCCATCCTGATACCAGGGGTGCGTCCGCGTCACCCGTGCACCGGTGATTTCAGCTCTCGGCATGACCGGGCGGCAGCAGCGGCCCGCACTCCCACTGCTGGAAGATCAACCGGGTCTCGACCCGCGCCACTTCCCGGCGCGAGGTGAACTCGTCCAGCACCAGCCGCTGGAGGTCGGTCATGTCGGCGACCGCCACATGCACCAGATAGTCGTCCGGGCCGGTCAGATGGAACACCGTCCGCGCCTCCGGCAGCGCCCGCACCCGCTCCACGAACGGCCCGACCAGCTCCCGCCGGTGCGGCCTGACCTGCACCGACAGCAGCGCCTGCAGGCCCCGGCCCAGCTTCGCGGGGTCCAGCCGGAGCTGATGGCCGAGGATCACGCCCGACCGGCGCAGCCGGGCCACCCGGTCCAGGCAGGTCGACGGCGCCACCCCCACCCGCGCGGCGAGATCGCGGTACGTGGTCCGGGCGTCGTTCTGCAGCAGCCGGAGCAGATGCAGATCCACCGGGTCCAGTACGACGGAGGCGTCCATCGGCCGAACGTAACACGGCTCATCGCCCCCTGAACCCGTCCGGTGTTCACCCTACGGTCATGGAATCGAGCAGCAACGGCGCCGCCGACACCGTACGCAGGGCACTGGCCACCGAGGCCGTGCACGCCGGCCGGGAGGACCTGACCGCACAGGGCCTGCACACCCCGCCCATCGACCTCTCCACCACCTACCCCTCCCACGACAGCCGGGACGAGGCCGCGCGCATCGACGCCTTCGCGGCCGAGGGCATCCTCCCCGACGGCCCGCCCGTCTACGCCCGGCTCGGCAACCCCACCGTGGCCCGCTTCGAGACCGGCCTCGCCCGCCTCGAAGGCACCGAGTCCGCCGTCGCGTTCGCCAGTGGCATGGCAGCGCTCAGCGCCGTGCTGCTCGCCCGCTCGGCCGCCGGCCTGCGCCATGTGGTCGCGGTCCGGCCGCTGTACGGATGCAGCGACCACCTGCTGACCGCCGGACTGCTGGGCACCGAGGTCACCTGGACCGACCCGGCCGGGATCGCGGCGGCGCTGCGCCCCGACACCGGTCTGGTGCTGGTCGAGTCCCCGGCCAACCCCACCCTCGCCGAGGTCGACATCCGGGCCGTCGCCCACTCCTGCGGGACCGTACCGCTGCTCGTCGACAACACCTTCGCCACGCCCGTGCTGCAACGTCCGGCCGAGCACGGCGCGCGGCTGGTGCTGCACAGCGCCACCAAGTACCTCGGCGGGCACGGCGACGTGATGGCCGGAGTGGTGGCCTGCGACGAGGAGTTCGCCGGGCAGCTGCGGCGGATACGGTTCGCCACCGGCGGGGTGCTGCACCCGCTGGCCGGCTATCTGCTGCTGCGCGGTCTGGCCACGCTGCCGGTCCGGGTCCGCGCGGCCTCCGCGACCGCCGCCGAGCTGGCCCGCAGGCTCGCCGCCGACCCGCGCGTGGCCCGCGTCCACTACCCGAAGCTGGGCGGCGCGATGGTCGCCTTCGAGGTGCACGGCGACCCGCACGAGGTGATCGCCCGCGTCCGGCTGATCACCCCGGCGCCGTGCCGGTCGACGGTGTCCACGATGCGGTGGCTGATGGACGCCGGGTGCTGGATGAGGGTGTCGACGCTGCCCAGGCTGACCGCCGGGGTGATCAGCCGGACGCGGGCGATCACCTCGTGCGGGTCGCCGTGCACCTCGAAGGCGACCATCGCGCCGCCCAGCTTCGGGTAGTGGACGCGGGCCACGCGCGGGTCGGCGGCGAGCCTGCGGGCC
>NZ_MUNH01000336.1:0-547 GCF_002154615.1 Streptomyces recifensis | reverse complement strand
CCGCGGCGCTGAGCGACAGGAGCAATTCTTAGCGGCCGCAAAATTCCCTGGCAATGATGTGACGTACGAAGCCGGGTAGTGGATCAGGTCCACGTAAAACGGGACAGATCAGCACATCGGGCCGTTCATCTAGGGGTACTGTGTCTCCTATGTCCGTTCGTAAGTGATGTGCGCCCTATGCGGGGGCTCACACCGGTACGGGGCCGATGTGACGAAGCGGTCATCGAGCGTTTCTCTGCGTTAGCAAACTCTCCGGACACCCTGATGTCTGTGCGAGCACACCCGCCCGCGCGCGTTGTACCTCCTCGTGCCGCCTCCCCGTGCCACGCCGGTACCGTGAGGGCATGCATCCAGGTCCCCGGTCCGGTCTCGCCGCGGTGAGCGCCGCGCTGCTGGCCATGAGCAGGCACCTGGAGGTGCGCGACGTCCTCAAGACGATCGTCGCCTCCGCCCGGGAACTGCTCGACGCCCGGTACGCGGCCCTCGGTGTCCCGGACGACCACGGGGGCTTCGCCCAGTTCGTCGTGGACGGCGTCAGCGACGCCCA
>NZ_MUNH01000032.1:0-8103 GCF_002154615.1 Streptomyces recifensis | reverse complement strand
GACCCGGCCGCACGCCGAGGCACCGCACCGGACGCCGCGGGCTGATCCACGAAGATCGACGAGACACCCCCTACGGCAGGAGCTTCTCGATCGCCGCCGAGCCCTCCGTCTCCAGCTTGCGGCGGGCCCAGTCCAGGGTCTTCGGAGTGACGTCCCTGCCCGCCGCCATCACCAGGTCCTCCGGGGTGACGTCCCTGGCCGGGGCGGTGTGCAGCAGGGCGTCAGGGGTGCAGTGGTCGTCGATCGACCGCGACTCTTCGGGCGTGGAACTCGACATGATGCCTCCTCCTCCGGATGGGCGCATCCGTGCCGGTGCCGCCGAACGGGGCACCCTCTCACCATCGGCCGCCGGGCGCCCACGCGCATCCCGAGCGGCCTACGCTGGACGGGCAGCCGTACACCACCTTGGGAGGCCGCAGCGATGGCCGAGACGCCCTTCCAGCAGGAGACCCGGCAGAGCCGCCGCTATCTGCCGATCGCCGAGCACGGCCTCATCGGAGACCTGCGCAGCGTGGCGCTCGTCGGCAGCGACGGCACCATCGACTGGTACTGCTCCCCGTCCTTCGACGCCCCCAGTGTGTTCGCCGCGCTGCTGGACGCCGAGCGCGGCGGCCGGTTCGAGCTGGCGGCCTCCGTCCCGGCGCACACCAAGCAGTTCTACTTCCCCGACACCAACGTGCTGATCACCCGCTTCTTCACCGAGGAGGGCGTCGGCGAGGTGCAGGACTTCATGCCGGTCGGCACCGGCCGCCTGGGCGAGGAGGGCCGGCACCGGCTGATCCGCCGCGTGATCTGCGTACGCGGCACCGTGCCGTTCCGCGCCCTGGTCGCGCCCCGCTTCGGGTACGGCGCCGACCCGCACACCCTGCGCGAGGTTGCGGGCCTGCTGCTGTTCGACGCCGGCGAGCGAGCACTCACGCTCACCGCCACCGTGGCCATGGAGTGCGACGGCCGGGACGCGCGGGCCGAGTTCAAGCTCGGCGAGGGCGAGAGCGCGGTGTTCGCGCTGGACCAGGCGGGCGGCGAGATCGCCCCGCGCGGCTGCGCGCACGCCGAGGCCGAGCACGAGTTCAACGCCACCGTCGCCTACTGGCGCCACTGGCTCGCCCAGTCCCGCTACCGGGGCCGCTGGCGCGAGATGGTGCACCGCTCCGCCCTCACCCTGAAGCTGCTCACCTACGCCCCCACCGGCGCCATCGTCGCCGCCCCCACCACCAGCCTGCCCGAACAGCTCGGCGGCGAGCGCAACTGGGACTACCGCTACGTCTGGGTCCGCGACGCCGCCTTCGCCGTCTACGCCCTGCTCCGGCTCGGCTTCGCCGGCGAGGCCGAGGCGTTCATGCGCTTCGTCACCACCCACATCAGCCCCGGCGACGGAGCCGTCGAGGGCCCGCTCCAGATCATGTACGGCATCGACGGCCGGGCCGAGCTGCCCGAGAGTGAACTCCCGCACCTGGAGGGCTACGCGGGGTCCGCCCCGGTCCGCGTCGGCAACGCCGCCGCCTCGCAGCTCCAGCTCGACATCTACGGCGCCCTGATCGACTCCATCTACCTCTACGACAAGTGGGCCCAGCCCATCTCCAGCGCGCAGTGGGACGACCTGTGCCACCTGGTGAACTGGGTGTGCGACCACTGGGACCAGCCGGACGAGGGGGTGTGGGAGACGCGGGGCGGCCGGAAGAACTTCCTGTACTCCCGGCTGATGTGCTGGGTCGCCATCGAACGCGCCATCCGCCTCGCCAACCGCCGCGGCCTGCCCGCCGACCTGCCCCGCTGGCGCGGCTCCCGCGACGACATCTACCGCCGCATCATGGACCGCGGCTGGTCCGAGCAACGGGGCGCCTTCACCCAGTGCGAGGACAGCGACGTACTGGACGCGTCCCTGCTGATGATGCCGCTCGCCAAGTTCATCGCGCCGACGGACCCCAAGTGGCTCTCCACTCTGGACGCCCTCACCGAGGACCTGGTGTCCGACTCCCTCGTCTACCGCTACGACCCCGAGGCCAGCCCCGACGGCCTGCGCGGCGACGAGGGCACCTTCTCCATCTGCTCCTTCTGGTACGTCGAGGCCCTGGTCCGCGCGGGCCGCGTCGACGAAGCCCGCCTGGCCTTCGAGAAGATGCTCACCTACGCCAACCATCTGGGCCTCTACGCCGAGGAAATAGGCCGCACCGGCGAACAACAGGGCAACTTCCCCCAGGCGTTCACCCACCTCGCCCTGATCAGCGCGGCCTTCAACCTGGACAAGGCACTGGGCTGACTCAGCGTTGCGCCGAGGCGAGTTGACGGTGGACCGCCGCCGTGACGCGCCCGGTGTCGCCTGTCGCGAGCAGGTCCACCAGCGCACCCCGAAGCAGCGCGAGCACCAGCGTGCGTTCCGCGCGGGCGTCCTCGGTTCCGCCCGCCGCCTCTACGAGCGCCACGGCTTCCGGCTCACCGCGGAGGACCGTCACCACAGCTTCGGCCACGACCTGGTCGGCCAGACCTGGCGGAGTTCGCTCCGGCCGAGCGTCACGGCAGGGGCTGTTCCGCCCAGATGATCTTGCCGGTCGGGGTGTAACGGGTGCCCCAGCGGTCGGAGAGCTGGGCCACGAGGAAGAGGCCGCGGCCGCCCTCGTCGGTGCTGGCGGCGTAGCGGAGGTGCGGCGAGGTGGTGGTGCCGTCCGAGACCTCGCAGATGAGGGTCCGGCCGCGCAGCAGGCGTACGCCGATGGGGCCCCGGCCGTAGCGGATGGCGTTGGTGACCAGCTCGCTGAGGATCAGCTCGGTGGTGAAGGTCAGCTCCTCCAGGTCCCAGTCGGCCAGCTGACGGGTCACCTTGGCGCGGATCTCCGACACGGCCGCCGGATCGGCGGGCACCTCCCAGTGGGCGACCTGGTCCTCGCCCAGGACGCGGGTCTCGGCCACGATCAGCGCCACGTCGTCCGTGGGCCGGACCGGCAGCCGGTCCAGGACCGTCCGGCAGGTCTCCTCGGGCGAGGCGCCCGTCGCGTGCCGCAGCGCGTCGCGCAGCAGGTCGAGCCCCTCGTCGATGTCCCGCTCCCGGTCCTCCACCAGCCCGTCGGTGTACAGCACCAGCCGGCTGCCCTCCGGCAGCTCCAGATCGGCCGTCTCGAACGGCAGCCCGCCCAGCCCCAGCGGGGGACCGGCCGGCACGTCCGGGAACTCCACCGTGCCGTCCGGCAGCACCAGCGCGGGCGGCAGATGCCCGGCCCGCGCGATGGTGCAGCGCCGGGACGCCGGGTCGTACACCGCGTACAGACAGGTCGCGCCGGTGACGGCGGCCGCGCCGTCCTCCGGGGTCTCGTCCTGGTCGAGCCGGGCCACCAACTCGTCCAGCAGGCCGAGCAGTTCGTCCGGGGGCAGGTCGAGCGAGGAGAAGTTGTGCACCGCCGTACGCAGCCGGCCCATCGTCGCCGCCGCGTGCAGCCCGTGCCCGACCACGTCACCGACCACCAGCGCCACCCGCGCGCCCGGCAGCGGCAGCACGTCGAACCAGTCGCCGCCCACCCCGGACTGCGCCGGCAGATACCGGTAGGAGATCTCCAGGGCGTCCTGGGCGGGCAGGGTGCGCGGCAGCAGGCTGCGCTGGAGGGTCACCGCCATGCTGTGCTCGCGGGTGTACCGGCGGGCGTTGTCGATGGACACCGCCGCCCGCGCCACCAGCTCCTCCGCCAGCGCCAGATCCTCGGAGTCGAACGGCTGCGGCTTCTCCGAGCGCCAGAAGTTCGCCACCCCCAGCACCAGATTGCCCGCCCGCAGCGGCACCGTGATCAGCGAGTGGACGCCGTACTCGATGATCTGCTCGGTCCGCTCCAGATCCTGCGCCTGCCAGCCCGGCGCGTCCTTGAGGTCCGGCTCCACCACGGACTGCCCGGTCGCCAGGCTGCGCGCCTGCGGCGAGGTCGGCACGAAACGGATGCGCTCGCCCAGCGGATACAGCGGCGCGTCCTTGCGGATGCCGCTGAACGCCGCCCGCCGCAGCTCGGTGCCCGGCTTCGGCTCCTCGCCCTTGAGCACCGGCTCGAACAGGTCCACCGTGACGAAGTCCGCGAACCTGGGCACCGCCAGCTCGGCCAGCTCCTCCGCCGTACGGCTCACGTCCAGGCTGGTGCCGATGCCCACCCCGGCGTCGTACAGCATGTTCAGCCGCTCGCGGGCCACCTCGGCGCGGCCGGACAGGGCGCGCAGCTCGGTGGAGTCGCGGAGCGTGGTGACGCTGCCGGGCGGGCCGCCGCGCAGATCGGTGGGCCGCTGGTTGATGGCCAGCAGCCTGTCCTTGACCAGATGCACCTCGTCCGTGGCGATCCGGCCCGAGGCGAGCAGCCCGGCCGTCTCGTCGTCCAGGCCCAGGTCCAGCACGCTGCGCATCTCGGCGTCCTCGGGCAGGTCCAGCAGCCGGTGCGCCTCGTCGTTGGCGAGCAGCAGCTTGCCGCCGTCACCCACGATCAGCACACCCTCCCGGACCGCGTGCAGCACCGCGTCGTGGTGCTCGTACATCCGGGTCATCTCATAGGGGCCGAGGCCGTGGGTCTGGCGCAGCAGGCGTCTGCTGACCAGCGCGGTGCCCGCCGTGGCCAGCGCGAGCGCCGCCGCGGCCGCCGCGAGGAGGAGCGGTAGCTGCTGGTCGGCGGCGCCGCCGACGTGCGCGGTGGTGATACCGGCCGAGACCAGGCCCACCACCTTGCCGCCCGAGTCCCGCACCGGCACGACCACCTGCACCAGCGGACCGATGGTGCCGGTCAGCTCCTCGACCACCGTCCCCCCGCGCAGCGCGGGCCCGATCGTGCCGACGAACTTCTTGCCGATCCGGTCCGGATCGGGGTGGGTGTAGCGGATGCCCCGGGTGTTCATCACGACGATGAAGTCGACGTGGGTCGCCTTGCGGGCCGCCTCCGCGCTCGGCTGGAGGATCGCCGTCGGGTCCGGCGCGCGCAGCGCGGCCGCCGTACCGGGGGCGTTGGCGAAGGAACCGGCGGCGGACAGGGAACGGTTACGGGCCTCCAGGTCGCTGTCGTGCCGTACCTGGAGCACCTGGGCCACCACGGCCGACACGACCAGCAGCAGCACGATCACCACTTGGAGCAGGAACACCTGCCCGGCCACGCTGCGCCCCGTCGCCGCCGCCCGCAACACGCCGGGCGGACCGTCGTCGCCGGCACCGCCCGGATGCCGCGCGCCTATGGGCGCGCGCGGGTGCCCGAACGAACGGGGCGCCCGCGGATCGGGTCGGCCGGGCAGTCGCACCATGTGCCCATGTCTACACTGCCGCGCTCCGTCAGGCGAGGCCGTACCCCGAGGTGAAGGGCCTTCCGGCGCCGATCCGCGCTCACCCGCGCCGCCCTGCCGCTCACCCGGTCGGTGGAAACCCGTACGGGATCACCCGAACCGCCCCGGGCCGCCCACGGATCAGAAGTCGCCGGGCTTCTCCGGCAGCGGGCGTGTCGCGGCGCGCATGCTGCGCAGGGCGAGCAGGAGGACGCCGATGTCGTCGAGGTAGACCGGGTCGGGGAGCAGATCGGTCGGCAGTACCAGATAGAGGACCGCGCCCCAGAACACCCAGCGCGGCCCGGTCGGCAGCCCCGCGTCCCGCAGGGAGCGCCGCGCCTTGACCAGCCGCACCAGCAGGACGATGGCGAACACCAGCACCACCGCCGCCGCGAGGGCCGCGACCACCAGCAAGATCGTGGAGTTGTCCATGAGCCCTGTCCCCTCCCGACGCGCGGCCCGCCCGCGCCCTCTTCCGTCTGCCCGCTGCGGCGCCCGGCAGCCGTCGGGTCACACCCGGTCGCCGCCCTCGGCCTCGCGCTCCGGGTCGGTCTCCGGGGCGCTGTCAGGGTTCCCGGGCCGCTGCCCCCGCGCCGGGAGCCGCAGCCGCTCGAACGTCCGGGTGAGCTGCTGCAACGGCGACTGGTTACGGGCCGAGGGCCGCTGCTGGGGCAGTACGGGCAACGGTGTGTCGCGGTACGCGGCCAGCGCCTCGTGGGCCTGCTCGGCCGCCTCCCGGTACAGATCCCGCGACTTCGTCATCGCCTCCAGCGCCTCCCGGTACCGCTCGACCCGGCGCCGCTCCCGCTCCAGCTCCTCCTGCACGGTCATCAGCGTCCAGTTGTCCCGCAGCCCGGCCAGGGCCTCACCGAGCCCGCGCGGCCTCGGGCGCGACAGCGCGACGAAGTCCCGCAGGGCCGTGACCAGCTCGGCAGGCTCGGAGCCGTCCAGGAAGACGCTGCGCACGGCGTACGCCTGCCGGTCGTACCCCGCGGGCACCGGGTCCGGGGGCAGCAGTACGGCACCGCCGCGGGGCACCTCCACCCCGAGGTCCTTCAGCGCCCAGTTGACCGCCCGGAACTGCTGGGGGGTGGCCCGGTGCTCGATCACCCGGTGCCGCAGCCCCGGTGGCAGCAGCCGGGCCAGCGGCAGCCTGCCGCGCTCGTCCGGCGTCATCGCCTCGTGCACGACCAGATTGACGCACCACGCCTCGCGGGCCGCGTCCCGCAGTCGCCTGCGCATCTCCTTGTCGTCCAGCGGCAGCGCGTTGACCTGCCGGAACCGCAGCCCCGGCACGGTCGGATGGTGGTCCCACTCGCCGTCCTCGGAGGCGGAGCCGGACTCGGGCCAGAACAGAGTGGCCGGTGAGGGCCACGCCTCCTCCCACAGCCGCTCGGCCTCCGCGACGAGCGTCCACTCGTGCCCCGGCCGCTCCGGCACGGAGAGGAGGGTGAGCCGGGCCCGAACGGTGATCGTGCCCCCGGCGCGCCAGCGCGCCTCGAAGACGCGGCCGGTGGAGCCCTCAGGGACGGGCGGCTCCGAGAAGTCGTCGAGATCCCCGCGCGCCCGGCGCTCTCTCAGGGTGCGGCGGACGACGTCCTCGGGGGTGGTACCGGTGTGACGGCCGCGGGCCGCCCAGATCGTCTGCGGGACGGGGGCGCGGTCGGTGGCGGAGTTCGACATGGGCCAATCTGCTGGTGGGGGCCGGTGCGCGTTCCAGTATCACCGGTATGCCCCGCCATCGGGGCGCCGGGTCCCGCGGCGGCGCGTCGGGCAGGGGCGCGCGCGGTCGCGTGCGCCAGGGGCGCGTCTCGTGCGCGCCCCGTGGAGGCCGGGTACGGCAGACCCCGGCGAGAGCCGGGCCACCGGTCTCGTCGGGGTCTCGTCGTCGTTCAGCCGCGCGGACACCGCGGGATCAGGCGCCGCTCTCCCGGAGCATGTCCTCGCGCTCCACGAGCTTCACCCGCTCGCGGCCGTGCGGCTCACCGAGGGCGCGCTCGGCGGCGTCCAGCTTGTACCAGCCGTCCCACGTGGTGAAGCGGACTCCCCGCCCGGACAGGAAGGCGTACACGGCCTCCGGGTCCGGCGCGGACGGCGTGTGCAGCCGGCCGTTGGCGTGGTCGTCCAGCAGGTTGGCCACCGTCTCGTTGGCGTCGCCCTTGGTGTGACCGATCAGACCGACCGGGCCGCGCCTGATCCAGCCCGTGACGTACGTCGACGTCAGGTGGGCGCCGCTCTCCTCGATGACCCGGCCGCCCTTGTCCGGGACGGTGCCCGTCTCCAGGTCCCAGGGCAGCTTGGGCAGCTTCTCCGAGAGGTAACCGACCGCGCGGTAGACCGACTGGACGTCCCAGTCCTTGAACTCGCCGGTGCCCTTGACGTTGCCGGTGCCGTCCAGCGCGGTGCGCTCGGTGCGCAGGCCGACGACCTTGCCGTTCTCGCCGAGGATCTCCGCCGGGGACTCGAAGAAGTGCAGGAACAACTTGTGCGGGCGGTCGCCGACGTCGCGGATCGCCCAGTTCTCCAGCGTCTTGGCGACCATGTCGGCCTGCTTGTTGCCACGCCGGGTCTCTATGGAGCCCGCGTCGTAGTCGATGTCCTCGGGGTCGACGATGACCTCGATGTTGGGGGAGTGGTCCAGCTCGCGCAGCTCCATCGGGCTGAACTTCGCCTGCGCCGGGCCGCGGCGGCCGAAGACGTGGACCTCGAGGGCCTTGTTGGCCTTCAGACCGTCGTAGACGTTCTGCGGGATCTCCGTCGGCAGCAGTTCGTCCGCCGTCTTGGCGAGGATGCGGGCCACGTCCAGGGCGACGTTGCCGACACCGAGGACGGCGA
>NZ_MUNH01000335.1:195-11660 GCF_002154615.1 Streptomyces recifensis | reverse complement strand
CCGCCGCCGCCGTCACCCGCGACGCCATCAGCTCGAAGTCCTCCGGGTCCAGATGACCGTTGCCATTCGCGTCGAACAGCGTGAACACCAGCGTCACCCGGTCGATGGCCTCAGCACGCATGACTGACCAGACCCCTTCGTCGACTCGCCCCGAACCCCTCGGCACGCACCGACACACTGCGTCCCAAAAGCCCCCCGCATGCCGCACGGCCGTCACGTTCATCCAATGGGTGGATTCAGCACGTACCGAGGATTGGACGGCGAACACGACCGGAGCGGCCACCGCGGAAAGCCGCCCCTACGCCGCCGGAATCACCGCCGACACCCGGAAACCCCCGGCATCCGTCGGCCCCGACACGAACACACCGCCCAGCGCCACGACCCGCTCCCGCATCCCCAGCAGACCATTGCCGCCCGACGGCAGACCCGCCGACGCCGAGCCCGGCTCCGGCGGCGAATCGTTCTCCACCTGCATCGCCAGCTCCGCCGCCCGATGAGCCAGCCGCACATACGTCTTCGCACCCGCGGCGTGCTTGTGCACGTTCGTCAACGCCTCCTGCACCACCCGGTACGCGGTCTGCTCCACCTCCGCCGGATACGACCGCAGCTCACCCTCCACCGACAGCGCCACCACCATCCCGGCCGCCGCCGACTGCCCCACCAGCTCCTCCAGCTCCGACAGACACGGCCCGTCCACCACGACCACCTCGGCCGCCGCCTTCGACGCCGCCTCCGCCGCCGCGGCCCCCACCGCGGCCAACGGCACCGGAACCGGCTCCGGCTCCACGCGCCGCCGCACCGCCTCCCCGGCATCCCCCGACCGCAGCACCCCGAGCATCTCCCTCAGCTCGGTCAGCGCCTGCCGGCCCATGTCACCCACCAGCGCCGCGTTCCGCACCGCCTTCTCCGGGTCCTTGCGGGCCACCGCCTGCAACGCCGCCGCGTGCACCACCATCAGACTCACCCGGTGCGCCACCACGTCGTGCATCTCCCGCGCGATCCGCGTGCGCTCCTCGCTCCGCGCCCACTCCGCGCGCTCCTCCGCCCGCTCCGCGAGCAACTGCAGCTCCCGCTCCAGGCTGTCCGCCCGCTCCCGCAGGCTCTCCATCAGCCGGCGCCGGGCCCCCACGTACAGCCCCAGCAGCAGCGGAGGCGCCGTCAGGCCCAGTGAGGTGGTCACCGCGGCGAACGGCACGAACCAGTCGCCCAGCGTCAGATCCCCGCGCGCCATGTCCTGGCGCACCCGCACGAACGTCACGATCATCGTGCCCACCAGCGACATGCCCGCCAGCGCCACGATCACCCGGCGCGGCAGCTCGCACGCCGCCAGCGTGTACAGGCCGACGATGCCCATCAGGAAGCCCATCTGGGCGGGCGTCACCGCGATCGCCACCAGGACCACCGCGACCGGCCACTTCCGGCGCACCAGCAGCACCGAACCCGCCAGCAGCCCGAACACGACACCGAGCCACAGCGGCACGCCCGCGTCCCGCGCGAACGGCACGCCCTCCGCGCCGCACTCCACCGCCGACGCCAGCCCCAGGCCGACGTCCAGCACCGCACCGCGCCGTCTCTCCCACCACCACGGGCCGGTCGGCGCCCTGGTGTGGTCTTCCCCCGTCGTGGTCATGCCCTCCAGCCTACGGGCGCCCCCCGCGGCATTTCCGGTGACTTTCCCCTACCCACCCGGACCACGGACCCCTCCGTCACTCGAACTACTGAACTCCGCCGTACGGACCCCCGGAGACCCACATTCCGCCCGGACGATATGCAAATGGCACATTCATCAGGCAAAACCTCCAAGTACGCCGACTTCGACAGCCTCCGCGCCCGGGCCGTCGCCCTCCGCCGTGAGGGCATGAGCCTCCGCCAGATCCGCGACCACCTGAAAGTCCACAACAACGACCTGCTCAACCGCCTCGTCCACGGCGAACCGGCCCCGGAGTGGACCAAGCGCCCCAACGCCAAGGACGACCTCCGGGAACAGGCCCGGGAACTCCGCCGCCAGGGCTGCACCTACGACCAGATCGAAGCGGCACTGGGCTGCTCGCGCAGCTCGGTGTCGCTGTGGGTGAGGGACCTGCCGAAACCGGAACGGAAGCGGTCGCCCGAAGAGGCCGCGGCCATCTCCAGGAAGGGATGGGAGGAGAAGCTGCGCATCCGTGACGAGGAGCGTCGGCGCACCAAGGACGAGGCCCGACGGAGGGTCGGGGCGCTGACGGATCGCGAGCTGTTCCTGGTCGGCGTAGGGCTCTACTGGGCAGAAGGAGCCAAGGACAAGCCGTACGACCGCCGCGAGCACGTCACCTTCGTCAACAGCGACCCCGGCATGATCACGACCTTCCTCGCCTGGCTCGACCTGCTGGACGTGGAGCGCGAGCGGCTGCGCTTCACGGTGATGATCCACGAGACCGCGGACGTACCCGGCGCCGAGCGGTTCTGGGCCGAGGTGGTCGACGCGGACCGCGCCGCCTTCAACAAGACGTCCCTCAAGAAGCACAACCCGAAGACCGTCCGACGGAACACGGGCGACTCCTACCGGGGTTGCCTCGTGATCAAAGTCCTGAAAAGCGCAGACTTGTACCGTCGCATCGAGGGCGCCTGGTACGGCATAGTGGAGGCCGCGCGCGAAGCCGATCAATCAAATCGGACATAGCGCGCCATTCATCCCGGATCGTCTAAGGGCAGGACAAACGGTTTTGGTCCGTTGAATGAGGGTTCGAATCCTTCTCCGGGAGCTCACAGCAGTCACCTTCAAGGTTCGGGTCCCGACCGGTACAACCCCCGGCGGGACCCGCTCTCATGTCCGCCAAAAGGCCCCCCGGTATTCTGCCGCCAGTCACCACCTCTTCCCAGAGCCGAAAGGCAACCCCGTGAGCGCCATTCGCCCGGCAGCCGTCGTCGTTCTCGCAGCGGGTGAGGGCACCCGTATGAAGTCGGCCACACCGAAGGTCCTGCACCAGATCTGCGGCCGCTCCCTGGTCGGTCATGTGCTGGCCGCCTCCCGTGAGCTGGACCCCGCCGAGCTGGTGGTCGTCGTCGGCCACGCCCGTGAGCAGGTCGCCGCGCACCTCGCCGAGATCGACCCCGAGGTCCGCACGGCCGTGCAGGAGCAGCAGAACGGCACCGGGCACGCGGTGCGCATGGCGCTGGAGGAGCTGGGCGGCCCGGTGGACGGCACCGTCGTGGTGGTCTGCGGCGACACCCCCCTGCTGACCGCGGACACCCTGGCGGCCCTCACCGGCACGCACCAGGCGGACGGCAACGCCGTGACCGTGCTGACCGCCGAGGTCCCGGACGCGACCGGTTACGGCCGGATCGTGCGGGACGGCGCGAGCGGCGCGGTGACCGCGATCGTGGAGCACAAGGACGCGACCGACGAGCAGCGGGCGATCGCCGAGATCAACAGCGGTGTGTTCGCGTTCGACGGCCGGCTGCTGGCGGACGCGCTGAAGCAGGTGCGCACCGACAACAGCCAGGGCGAGGAGTACCTGACCGATGTGCTGGGCATCCTGCGGGCGGCCGGGCACCGGGTGGGCGCGTCGGTGGCGGGTGACCACCGGGAGATCGCCGGGATCAACAACCGGGTGCAGCTCTCGGAGGCCCGCCGGACGCTGAACGACCGTCTGCTGACGGCCGCGATGCTGGACGGCGTGACCGTGGTGGACCCGGCGACGACGTGGGTGGACGTGACGGTCGGCTTCGGCCGGGACGCGGTGGTGCACCCGGGTACGCAGCTCACCGGTGCGACGCGGATCGGGGAGGGCGCGGAGGTCGGCCCGAACAGCCGTCTGAACGACACGGTGGTGGGCGCGGGCGCGCGCGTGGACAACACGGTGGCGGACGGCGCGGTGGTCGGCGAGGGCGCGACGGTGGGTCCGTACGCGTATCTGCGGCCTGGTACGCGGCTGGGTGTGCGGTCGAAGGTCGGTACGTACGTGGAGACGAAGAACGCGTCGATCGGTGAGGGGACGAAGGTTCCGCATCTGTCGTACGTGGGGGACGCGACGATCGGTGATTTCACGAACATCGGCGCGGCGAGTGTGTTCGTGAACTACGACGGTGAGAGCAAGCACCACACGACGGTGGGGTCGCATTGCAAGACCGGTTCGGACAACATGTTTGTGGCTCCTGTCACGGTCGGGGACGGCGCGTACACCGGCGCGGGGTCCGTGATCACCAAGGATGTGCCGCCCGGTGCGCTGGCCGTGGCCCGTGGTCAGCAGCGCAATATCGAGGGCTGGGTGGCTCGTAAGCGTCCGGGGAGCGCGGCCGCGAAGGCGGCGGAGGCGGCGTCCCGGCCGGGCGTGGACGAGGGCTGAGGTAAGGCTCGCCGGAAACGGCCGCGTCAAACACGGCGTACCGTGATAAGTGCACAACCGCACCCCTACCAGCCGATTCGGCCCTCTCGTGCCCCGTCGAGAGGTCGCTTGGCCGGCGGCTGGCTGAGAACCTCTGAGGAGACAGTGCTGTGACCGGGATCAAGACGACCGGCGAGAAGAAGATGATGTTCTTCTCCGGCCGCGCCCACCCCGAACTTGCCGAGGAGGTCGCTCACAAGCTCGGTGTGGGGGTCGTCCCGACGAAGGCGTTCGACTTCGCCAACGGTGAGATCTATGTGCGTTATCAGGAGTCGGCGCGTGGCGCGGACTGTTTCCTGATCCAGAGCCACACGGCGCCGATCAACAAGTGGATCATGGAGCAGTTGATCATGATCGACGCGCTGAAGCGGGCGTCGGCGCGCTCCATCACGGTGATCGTGCCGTTCTACGGGTACGCCCGGCAGGACAAGAAGCACCGTGGCCGTGAGCCGATCTCGGCGCGTCTGATCGCCGATCTGATGAAGACGGCGGGTGCGGACCGCATCCTGACCGTGGATCTGCACACGGACCAGATCCAGGGCTTCTTCGACGGTCCGGTGGACCACCTGTTCGCGCTGCCGCTGCTGGCGGACTACGTGGGCGCGAAGGTGGACCGGTCGAAGCTGACCGTGGTCTCCCCGGACGCGGGCCGGGTGCGGGTGGCCGACCGCTGGTGCGACCGGCTGGGCGCGCCGCTGGCGATCGTGCACAAGCGCCGGGACAAGGACGTGGCGAACCAGGTCACGGTGCACGAGGTCGTGGGTGACGTCGAGGGCCGTATCTGTGTCCTGGTGGACGACATGATCGACACCGGTGGCACGATCTGCGCGGCCGCGGACGCGCTGTTCGCGCACGGGGCCGAGGACGTCATCGTGACGGCGACGCACGGTGTGCTGTCGGGTCCGGCGGCGGACCGGCTGAAGAACTCGCGGGTGAGCGAGTTCGTGTTCACCGACACCCTGCCGACGCCGGGTGAGCTGGCGGCGGACCTGGACAAGATCACGGTGCTGTCGATCGCCGGGACGATCGCCAGCGCGGTGCGTGAGGTGTTCGAGGACGGCTCGGTGACGAGCCTCTTCGACGAGCAGTGAGGTTTCTGCAGGCCCTCTGACGGGCGGCGGAAGATCCTTTTGGGCGCGGCCCCCTTGCCGAGTAGACTGCGACAGTTGCTCGGCGAGGGAGGCCGCGCTCGTGTTTCACGGGTGCCGGTTGTCCGTTATCGACGCGCTCTTCGTAGCAGGCCGTTCGTGGCCGGGTGACCACGTTCCGTCTATCTGTACGAGGAGTGATCCGTATGTCCGAGGTCAAGCTCGCCGCCGAGTCCCGCACCGAGTTCGGCAAGGGTGCCGCCCGTCGCATCCGCCGTGAGAACAAGGTTCCCGCTGTCCTTTACGGCCACGGTTCCGAGCCGCTGCACGTGACCCTGCCGGGCCACGAGCTGCTGCTGGCGCTGCGTACGCCGAACGTCCTGATCGCCCTGGACATCGACGGCAAGACCAACGAGCTGGCGATCCCGAAGTCCGTGCAGCGCGACCCGCTGAAGGGCTTCCTGGAGCACGTCGACCTGCTGCTGGTCAAGCGTGGCGAGAAGGTCACCGTCGAGATCCCGGTCGTCGCCGAGGGCGAGCTGGCCCCGGGCGGCAACCTGCTCGAGCACGTGCTGAACGCGCTGCCGGTCGAGGCCGAGGCCACCCACATCCCGGAGTCCGTGACGGTCTCCGTCGAGGGCCTGGAGGCCGGTGCCTCCGTCCACGCCAAGGACATCGAGCTCCCCAAGGGTGTCTCCCTGGCCGTCGAGGGCGACGCCGTCGTCCTCCAGGTCCTGGCCGCGCAGGTCGAGGAGCCGGCCGAGGACGAGGCCGCCGCCGAGGGCGAAGAGTCCGCCGAGGCCTGAGCCGTACCGGCTTGAATCATCCGTCAGCCGTCGTCCCCGTTCTCCGGGGGCGGCGGCTGGCGCATACCGAGGAGAGATGGGTCGTTGAGTACCCCCGCGAACGCCCCTTGGCTGGTGGTCGGGCTCGGTAATCCGGGGCCGGAGTACGCGATGAACCGGCACAACGTCGGTTTCATGGCGGTGGATCTGCTCGCGGAGCGGATCGGCGGGGACCACGTGCACGTGACCACCCTCACCTCGCCGGGCCAGGAGCCGCACGACCTGGAGATCAGCCCGCGGCAGATAGGCGGTCTGGAGCGTTCCGACGCCGTCCTCTATCTGAAGGGGCTGCAGCCGTCGGTGGACAAGGCGGTGGACCAGTCGCCGGTGAAGACGAAGATCGACGCGGCCACGCTGACCACGCTGGAGGAGCACGGCACCGAGGTCGGGGGCCATGCCGCCGAGCACGAGGGCCACGACCACGAGGGGGAGAACGGCAAGGACCCGCACATCTGGCTCGACCCGGTGCGGTACGCCGAGGTCGCCCAGGGCGTCGGCCGTGCGTTCGAGAAGGCGGACCCGGACCATGCCGCGGACTACAAGAAGAACACCGCGGCCCTGGTGAAGCAGTTGGACGAGCTGAACACCGGCTTCGAGGAGGGCCTGGCGCACACCCGGTCCAAGGTCTTCGTCACGACGCACGCGGCCTTCGGTTACCTCGCCGAGCGGTACGGCCTCACCGAGGAGGCGATCAGCGGGCTGGACCCCGAGTCCGAGCCGAGCGGGGCGCGGGTGCGGGAGCTGCAGAAGCTTGCCCGGGCGGACGGGGTCTCGACCGTGTTCTACGAGACGCTGGTCAGCGACAAGACCGCGAAGACCGTCGCCGGGGACGCGGGTCTGAAGACGGACGTGCTCGATCCGATCGAGGGCATCACGAAGAAGTCGCGCGGCCAGGACTACCTCGCCGTCCAGCGGGCCAACCTCAGGGCCCTCCAGAGCGCGCTGGGGTCCAAGTGACCGGCGACGAGCGGGAGTCGGCGCCCGTACTGACCCTGCGGGACGTGCGGGCCGAGCTGGGCGGGCGGCCGGTGCTGCGGGGCATCGACCTGGGCGTGCGGCCCGGTGAGGTCGTCGCTCTGCTCGGGGCCAACGGTTCGGGCAAGTCCACGGCCGTGCGGACCGCGATCGGGCAGGTGTCGGCCACCTCCGGTGCCGTCGAGCTGTTCGGGACGCCGTTGCGGTCCTTCCGGGACTGGGCCCGTGTGGGCTACGTCCCGCAACGCACCTCCGCCGCCGGGGGCGTACCGGCCACGGTGTCCGAGATCGTGTCGTCGGGGCGCCTGGCGCGGACCCGCTTCGGGTTCTTCCGCAAGGCGGACCGGGAGGCGGTGGAGCGGGCGCTGGAGCTGGTCGGCATGGCGGACCGGGCCAGGGACTCGGTGACAGCGCTCTCGGGGGGCCAGCACCAGCGGGTGCTGATCGCCCGGGCGCTGGTGTCCGAGCCGGAGCTTTTGATCATGGATGAGCCGATGGCGGGTGTCGACCTCGCCAGCCAGGAGGTGCTGGCCGCGACCCTGCGCGAGCAGGTGGCCGCCGGGGCGACCGTGCTGCTGGTACTGCATGAACTGGGCCCGCTGGAGCCGCTGATCGACCGCGCGGTGGTGCTGCGGGACGGCTGTGTGCTGCACGACGGGCCGCCGCCGAAGGCCGTCGGCCAGCACGCCCTGCCCGGCCACGACCACGTGCATCCGCACGAGGGCGCCGAACCGATCCGTACGGGACTGCTGAGCTGATGGACTTCCTGAACTACGCCTTCATGCAGCGGGCGCTGCTCGCGGCCGTCCTGGTCGGCATCATCGCGCCGGCGATCGGCATCTACCTCGTGCAGCGCCGCCAGCCGCTGATGGGTGACGGCATCGGGCACGTGGCGATGACCGGTGTCGGTCTCGGCTTCCTGCTGAACTCGTCGCCGGTGTGGATGGCGACGCTCGTCTCCGTGGCGGGATCGGTGCTGATGGAGCTGATCCGGTGGTACGGCAGGACACGCGGTGACATCGCGCTCGCGATGCTCTTCTACGGCGGTATGGCGGGCGGTGTGCTCTTCGTCAACCTCGCGCCGGGCGGCTCCAATGCCAACCTCACGTCGTATCTCTTCGGCTCGCTGTCCACGGTGGCGCCGGCCGACGTGACCGCGATCATCGTGCTCGGCGCGGCGGTGGTCGCGGTGACGCTGGGACTGCGGCGGCAGTTGTTCGCCGTCAGCCAGGACGAGGAGTTCGCGCGGGTCACCGGGCTGCCGGTGCGTGCGCTGAACCTGCTCGTCGCGGTCACGGCGGCGGTCACCGTCACCGTGGCGATGCGTGTCGTCGGCCTGATCCTGGTGTCGGCGCTCATGGTGGTCCCGGTGGCCGCCGCCCAGCAGCTGACCCGCAGCTTCGCGGCGACGTTCGCGATAGCGGTGGCCTTGGGCGTGACGGTGTCCATCGGCGGCACGATCACCTCGTTCTACGAGGACGTCCCCCCGGGCGCCACCATCGTCCTCCTGACCATCGCCGCCTTCGCCGTCATGACCGCCCTCGCCACCCCCCTGGCCCGCCGCCGCGCCCGGGCGACCCGGCACACCGGGGACCCGGTCGAGTGCGCGATCCCGGCGACACGACCGGCGGGGGACGAGGTGGGCGTCTGACCTGGGGACGCCCCACGGCGATGCCGCCCCCGTGCACGCCCCGCACTCCCGAACCGCCGGACGCAGCTTCGCGTCTGACCGCCGGGGGCGACGACTGGCACAATGGGCCGGTCAGAGGCGCAGATCTGAGGAGGCACCCGGTGACGACCGCTGGACCGCCCGTGAAGGGCCGCGCGACCAAGCAGCGCGCGGCGGTGGCGGCGGCCCTCGACGAGGTCGACGAGTTCCGCAGTGCGCAGGATCTCCACGACATGCTCAAGCACAAGGGCGACTCGGTCGGGCTCACCACCGTCTACCGCACCCTCCAGTCCCTCGCCGACGCCGGCGAGGTAGACGTGCTGCGTACCTCGGACGGGGAGTCGGTCTACCGCCGCTGCTCCACGGGCGAACACCACCACCACCTGGTCTGCCGCACCTGCGGCAAGGCCGTCGAGGTGGAGGGCCCCGCCGTGGAGAAGTGGGCGGAGGCCATCGCCTCGGAACACGGCTACGTGAACGTCGCCCACACGGTGGAGATCTTCGGTACCTGCGCGGACTGCGCGGAAGCCACCGGCTGAGCCGGAAGGCCCGCACGAGGGGCCCCCGCACGAGAAGAACGCCCCCTGCCGGACGGACAGGGGGCGTTCTCACGAAGTCGCACGAGGACCCGAGCAGGCACTACGACGCCGAGTCGTCGCCCTTCATCGCCGCCTCCATGGCCAGCAGTTCCTCGTTCGGGACCGCTCCCCCGAAGCGGCGGTCGCGCGAGGCGAATTCGACGCACGCGCGCCACAGGTCACGCCGGTCGAAGTCGGGCCACAGGACGTCCTGGAAGACCATTTCCGCGTAGGCGCTCTGCCACAACAGGTAGTTCGACGTGCGCTGTTCGCCGCTGGGGCGGAGGAACAGGTCGACGTCGGGCATGTCCGGGTAGTAGAGGTACTTCTGGACGGTCTTCTCGGTGACCTTGGACGGGTCCAGGCGGCCCGCCTTGACGTCCTCGGCGATGGCCTGCGCGGCATCGGCGATCTCGGCGCGGCCGCCGTAGTTCATGCAGAAGTACAGGGTGAGGAGATCGTTGTCCTTGGTCTGCTCCTGCGCGACCTGGAGTTCCTTCGCCACCGACTTCCACAGCTTGGGCATCCGCCCGACCCAGCGCACCCGGATGCCCAGCGCGTCGAGCTGGTCGCGGGACTTGCGGATGAAGTCGCGGTTGAAGTTCATGAGGAAACGGACCTCGTCGGGCGACCGCTTCCAGTTCTCGGTGGAGAAGGCGTAGAGCGAGATGTTACGGACGCCCGCCTCGATCGCCCCCTGGAGCACGTCGAGCACCTGCTCGGCGCCCACCTTGTGCCCCTCGGTACGCGGCAGCCCCCGCTCCTTGGCCCAGCGCCCGTTGCCGTCCATGACGATCGCCACGTGCTCGGGGACCAGCTCACCGGGAAGCTTCGGCGCGCGGGCGCCGGACGGGTGCGGTTCCGGCGCCTGGTACTCCCGGCGCCGGCCCCCCAGAAATCCGCGTACGACCATGCTTCTCGTCTCCTCAGCCGTGCTTGCTGCTTATTTCTCTACGTAGCGCAGGGAGCGCAGACCCCGCTCCAGATGCCAGTGCAGATAGGCCGACACCAGGCCGCTCCCCTCGCGGACGTGCCGCGCCTCGGCCGCGTCCGCGGTCTCCCAGTCTCCCGTAAGCAGCGCGCCCAGCAGCATCAGGGTCTGCGGGGAGGGCACCACGCTGCCCGGCACCCGGCAGTCCACGCAGACCGAGCCGCCCGAGGCGACCGAGAAGAACCGGTTCGGCCCCGGCATCCCGCACCGGGCGCAGTCCCCGAAGGTCGGCGCGTAGCCGTTGACGGCGAGCGAGCGGAGCAGGAAGGCGTCGAGGACGAGGTTGGAGGCGTGTTCGCCGCGCGCGAGGGTGCGCAGGCCGCCGACCAGAAGCAGGTACTGCTGTACGGCGGGCTCGCCCTCGTGGTCGGTGAACCGCTCGGCCGTCTCCAGCATGGCGGTCCCGGCGGTGTAGCGGGAGTAGTCGGTGACGATGCCGCCGCCGTACGGGGCGATCGTCTCGCTCTGGGTGCACAGCGGCAGCCCGCGCCCCACCAGCTCGCTGCCCCGCGCGAAGAACTGCACGTCGACGTGGGAGAAGGGCTCCAGCCGGGCGCCGAACTTGGACTTCGTGCGCCGCACCCCGCGCGCCACGGCCCGGACCCGGCCGTGGCCGCGGGTCAGCAGGGTGATGATCCGGTCCGCCTCGCCCAGCTTCTGGGTGCGCAGCACGATGCCGTCGTCGCGGAACAGACTCATGCCGTCCATTCTCGCCCACGCCCGGACCGGCGAAGGCGTCACTCCGGTTATCCGCCCCCGGCTGTGACCGGCCCCACGCCCGGCTCTACGATCCCGCTGGACGTGACGCATGTGTGCGCACGGGCCGCCTGTGGCGGCAAGGGGAGAGGCTGGACATGAGAACAGAGGCAGGCGGCGCGCGGGCGCCGCGGGGGAGACGGGCCAAGATATGGCTCGCCGCCGGAACCGTGCTGGTGGCGGGGACGGGCGCGGTCGTCGC
>NZ_MUNH01000335.1:0-158 GCF_002154615.1 Streptomyces recifensis | reverse complement strand
CAGCCCGACCCCGCCGAGCGCGACCGGGCCGGAGTGCGCGGCGGCACCGCCCCGCTGTGGGCCGGCCCCTCCGACGGCGTGCAGGTGAAGGCGGACGGCAAGGCGCTGCCCAAGGGCCTGACCGTCGATCTGGTGGACCCCGGCAAGGGCGGCTCCAC
>NZ_MUNH01000334.1:0-10881 GCF_002154615.1 Streptomyces recifensis | reverse complement strand
CCCTCCGGCAGCCCCTCCCCGGACGCCTCCGCCGACCCGGCGGCGGGCGGCTCCGGCAGCGCCGCGCCCACCGACCTCCAGCCCCGCGTCCTGCCCGACCTCGGTGACGAGGCGTACCTGGACGACCAGCTCGGCTCGTCCGGTTCGACCGCCGAACCCCGGACGGTGACTGTGGTGTTCCGCACGTCCAACGTGGTCGTCACCATCGACTACGAGGAGCAGCCGATGGCTGTCGGCGCGGTCCCGGACAGCAAGGAAATGCAGGACAGGGCACGCGATCTGGCCTCTCAACTGGCCGACGTGCTGGACGGCTGACGCCTCCTCGCCCGCCTTGCTCCCCCTCCCCGAAGGCGCTCGACCGGCGACCGCGGGCCGCGCGTACCGCGTACGGTGGCCCCGCAGGAACCCGCACGAACACCGAGCGTCACGAGTGAAGGAACCATGCAGCGAGCAGCCCAGCGAGACGACCGTGCCCAGCGTGGACCGCGTGCCACGCGTCTGAGCCGTGCCCTGGTGTGCGCGGCAGCCGTTCCCGCGGTACTGATCACCGCGGCCTGTTCCTCGGACTCCGGCGACGCGCCGGGCAAGGCGGGCGCCTCCGCCAAGCCGTCCGCCGGCGGCGGTTCCGGGCAGCCCTCGGCGAAGCCCTCCCCGACCGTGCAGGCGTCGGTGTTCCGCAAGCTTCCCGAGCCGTGCAAGGTGCTGCCCAAGAAGACGCTGGGCGACCTGGTGCCGGAGGCGGACACGGCCGGCAAGAAGGGGTCGAGCGACGACACCGCGAACCGGTCCTCCTGCTCCTGGACCAGCCTGGACAACAACGGCGTCAAGGGCTCGCAGTTCCGCTGGCTGAACGTCTCCCTGCTCCGCTTCGACTCCGACACCTCGCGCGGCAGCGGCAACGACCAGGCGCACGCGTACTACACGCGCCAGGTCCAGGACGCCAAGGCCGCCTCGGGCGCGAAGAACACCAGGACGGAGGCGCTCGGCGGCACCGGTGACGAGGCGACGGCGGTGCACTACGACCTGAAGAAGAAGGAAGGCGCCTTCAAGCAGCAGACGGTGGTGGCGCGCGTGGAGAACGTCGTGATCACCCTCGACTACAACGGCGCCGGTCTCGCGGGCGACAAGACCCCGGACGCGGACGACCTGACGGCGGACGCCAAGAAGGCGGCCAAGGAGGCCGTTACGGCGGTGGCCAGTGCCAACGGCCGTTCGACAGAAGGCAGTTCCCCCTCGGCCAGTCCCTCCAAGGGCGCCTCCAAGTCCCCTTCCCCCAAGGGCTCGGCGTCCTCGGCCGCCCCCAAGAAGGGCTGACCGACACCACGTTCGGCGCACACCTGTGCCACTCTGTTGCGCGCAACAACACGCAAGGGAGGGAGTACGAGTGGCCGCGCCAATGCAGTTGACTCGGATGCACCGCGTTCTGATCGGCGTGGTCGTCACCGGTGCGCTGGTCATCGCCGGTATCGGCTTCGCCGGTTCGTACGCGGCCGTCCGGGAGCTGGCCCTGCGGAAGGGCTTCGGGAACTTCTCGTACGTGTTCCCGGTCGGCATCGACGCGGGCATCTGCGTACTGCTCGCCCTCGACCTGCTGCTGACCTGGATGCGCATCCCCTTCCCGATGCTGCGTCAGACGGCCTGGCTGCTCACGGCCGCGACGATCGCCTTCAACGGCGCCGCCGCCTGGCCCGACCCGCTGGGCACCGGCATGCACGCGGTGATCCCGATCCTGTTCGTGGTGGCCGTGGAGGCGGCCCGGCACGCGGTCGGCCGGATCGCGGACATCACCGCCGACAAGCACATGGAGGGCGTCCGCCTCACCCGCTGGATGCTCTCGCCGCTGCCCACCTTCCTGCTGTGGCGGCGGATGAAGCTGTGGGAGCTGCGCTCCTACGAGCAGGTCATCAAGCTGGAGCAGGAACGTCTCGTCTACCAGGCCCGGCTGCGCTCCCGCTTCGGCCGCGCCTGGCGCCGCAAGGCCCCGGTGGAGTCCCTGATGCCGCTGCGCCTGGCCCGCTACGGCGTCCCGCTCGCGGAGACCGCCCCGGCGGGCCTCGCGGCGGCGGGCATCGAGCCCGTCCTGCTGCCCCCGGCACCGGAGCCGGCACCCGCACTCCCCCAGCCGGCCCCGGCCGCGCTCCAGGCGGCGCCCGCGCAGGCTCCGGCCCCGGCGCAGGCCGTTCCGGCACCGCAGGCCCAGGCCGAGCAGCAGCCTCTGCCCCCGGAGGCCGAGGACGAGAACAGCCCCTGGTTCCAGACGCCCCCGCGTGACATCGACTACCACGGCGGCTACGACCCGGCCTTCGAACCCGGCCCGGACCCCCAGTACTTCCCCGAGGAGCAGTACGGGGACTGGTACGAGGAGCAGCCCCCGGAGCAGTTCCAGCAGCCCTCCCCGGAGGAGACGGGCAGCTTCCCGATACCCGTCGGCCCCAACCGCACCCGCGAGCTGGGCGAGGGCGGGGGGCCGTCGGAGCCGGACGAGGAGGAGCTGTACACGGTCTTCCGCCAGTCCATAGACGGCAGTTACCCCACCCCCCTGGTCTTCGCCGACAACGTGCAGGCGCAGTACGGCTTCACCCTGGACAAGGACTCCGCCAAGAAGCTCGCGGAGCACTTCCAGCAGCGTCATCTCGACGACCACATCGCCTGACCCCGCGCACACGCGAGGAGGGGGCGCCCGGTGTCATCACCGGGCGCCCCCTCCTCGTATGCGCGGCCTACTCCCCGAGCAGGGCCCGCACCCGCTCCTGACCGACCGCCAGCAGCAGCGTGGGCAGGCGCGGGCCGGTGTCCCGGCCGACGAGCAGGTGGTACAGCAGGGCGAAGAAGGTCCGCTGGGCCGTCTTGATCTCCGGCGGCAGCTCCTTGGGCGTGGCGTCGGCGGAGAAGCCGGCGCGCACCTTCGGGACGCCGTAGACGAGGTGGGTCAGGCCGTCCAGCGACCAGTTGTCCGCGAGCCCGTCGAGCAGCAGGCGCAGCGACTGGCGGGCCTCGTCGTCCAGCGACTTCAGCAGCTCGGCGTCCGGCTCCTCGCGCACGACGGTGCGCTGGTCGGCGGGGACGTAGGTGTTGATCCACGCCTCGGCCTTGTCGTACCGGGGGCGGGCGTCGGCGAGGTCGGTGATCGGGTTGGCCGGGTCCAGCTCGGACAGGATGCGCAGCGCCTGGTCCTGGTGTCCGGCGGTGATGTCCGCGACCGAGGCCAGCGTGCGGTACGGCAGCGGGTGCGCGGTCTTCGGCAGCTCACCGGCGGCGGTGCCCACCGCGCGGGTGTACGCGGCGACGTCACCGGGGAGCGCGGAGCCCTCGGCGACCTTGCCGGCGAGCTTGTCCCACTCGTCGTAGAGGCGCTGGATCTCCTGGTCGAAGGCGATCTTGAAGGACTGGTTGGGACGGCGGCGGGCGTACAGCCAGCGCAGGAGCTGCGGCTCCATGATCTTCAGCGCGTCGGCCGGGGTCGGCACACCGCCGCGCGAGGACGACATCTTGGCCATGCCGGAGATGCCCACGAAGGCGTACATCGGGCCGATGGGCTGCTCGCCCTCGAAGATCCCGACGATCTGGCCACCGACCTGGAAGGAGGAGCCCGGCGAGGAGTGGTCGACGCCGGAGGGCTCGAAGATGACACCCTCGTAGGCCCAGCGCATCGGCCAGTCGACCTTCCAGACCAGCTTGCCCCGGTTGAACTCGCTCAGCCGGACCGTCTCGCCGAAGCCGCAGGCGGTGCAGGTGTAGGCCAGCTCGGTGGTGTCGTCGTCGTAGGAGGTGACGGTGGTGAGGTCCTTGCCGCACTCGCCGCAGTACGGCTTGTAGGGGAAGTACCCGGCGGAGCCGGAGCTGCCGTCGTCCTCGGCGGCCGCTCCGGAGCCCTCCTCGGCCTCCAGCTCGGCCTCGTCGACCGCCTTCTGCTGCGGCTTCTTGCCCGGCGCCTTCTTGGTGCGGTACTGGGCGAGGATCGCGTCGATGTCACCGCGGTGCTTCATCGCGTGCAGGATCTGCTCGCGGTAGACGCCCGAGGTGTACTGCGCGGTCTGGCTGATCCCGTCGAACTCCACACCCAGCTCGGCGAGCGCCTCGACCATGGCGGCCTTGAAGTGCTCGGCCCAGTTCGGGTACGCGGAACCCGCCGGCGCCGGGACCGAGGTCAGCGGCTTGCCGATGTGCTCGGCCCAGGACTCGTCGACGCCCGCGATCCCGGCCGGGACCTTGCGGTAGCGGTCGTAGTCGTCCCAGGAGATCAGGTGCCTGACCTGGTACCCGCGCCGCCGGATCTCGTCGGCGACCAGGTGCGGGGTCATGACCTCGCGCAGGTTGCCCAGGTGGATCGGGCCGGACGGGGAGAGCCCGGAGGCGACGACGACCGGTTTGCCCGGAGCCCGACGCTCCGACTCCTGGATGACGTCATCCGCGAAACGGGAGACCCAGTCGGCGGTGTCGGGGCTCTGAGCCACGATCGGTGCTCCTTCAGTTCGGGGTGCCGGTCCGGCGGTTGTCCTCCGCCGGCCTCCTTCCATAATCCCAGACACTCCCGCGCGCGAAAAAACGCCTTTACCCCCCGTGGGATACTGGCCGGGACCATCCATTCCCACGAGGAGAACGGCACCCTTACCTATGGCCTCGGTCACGTCCCTCAGCGACTCCGTCCAGCAGCATCTCGCCTCCGCCCTCTCGGCCGCCCTGCCGGAGACCGCGGACGCGGACCCGCTGCTGCGACGAAGTGACCGGGCCGACTACCAGGCCAACGGCATCCTCGCGCTCGCCAAGAAGGCCAAGGCCAACCCGCGTGAGCTGGCGACGCGGGTCGTCTCCGGCATCGTCACCGGCGAGGTGATCGCGGACGTCGAGGTCTCCGGCCCCGGCTTCCTCAACATCACCGTCGCGGACAGGGCGATCATCGACAACCTGGCCGCCCGGTACGCGGACGACACCGGCCGCCTCGGAGTGCCGTACGCCGCGCACCCCGGCACCACGGTGATCGACTACGCGCAGCCGAACGTGGCCAAGGAGATGCACGTCGGCCACCTGCGTTCGGCGGTCATCGGCGACGCCATGGTGCGGCTGCTGGAGTTCACCGGCGAGAACGTGGTCCGCCGGCACCACATCGGCGACTGGGGCACCCAGTTCGGCATGCTCATCCAGTACCTGGACGAGCACCCGCACGAGCTGGACCACAAGGAGTCCGAGGTGTCCGGCGAGGAGGCGATGTCCAACCTGGACCGCCTCTACAAGACCGCGCGCAGGCTGTTCGACTCCGACGAGGAGTTCAAGACCCGTGCCCGGCGCCGGGTGGTCGACCTCCAGGCGGGCGACCCGAAGACCCTCGCCATCTGGCAGAAGTTCGTGGACGAGTCGAAGATCTACTTCTTCTCCGTCTTCGACAAGCTGGACATGGAGGTCCGCGATCCCGACATCGTCGGCGAGTCCGGGTACAACGACATGCTCGCGGAGACCTGCCGCCTGCTGGAGGAGTCCGGTGTCGCGGTCCGCTCCGAGGGCGCGCTGTGCGTGTTCTTCGACGACATCAAGGGCCCGGAGGGCAACCCGGTCCCGCTGATCGTCCAGAAGTCCGACGGCGGCTACGGCTACGCGGCCACCGACCTCTCCGCGATCCGCGACCGCGTCTTCAACCTCAAGGCGTCCACCCTGCTGTACGTGGTGGACGCCCGGCAGGCCCTGCACTTCCGGATGGTCTTCGAGACCGCGCGCCGCGCGGGCTGGCTGAACGACGACGTGACCGCCGTCCAGCTGGCCTTCGGCACGGTCCTCGGCAAGGACGGCAAGCCGTTCAAGACCCGTGAGGGCGAGACGGTCAAGCTGGAGAACCTGCTGGACGAGGCCGTCGAGCGGGCCACCGCCGTGGTCCGGGAGAAGGCCGGGAAGGTGGGCCTGACCGAGGACGAGATCGTCGAGAACGGCCGGTACGTCGGTGTCGGCGCCGTGAAGTACGCCGACCTCTCCACCTCGGCCGTGCGGGACTACAAGTTCGACCTGGACCAGATGGTCTCGCTCAACGGCGACACCTCGGTGTACCTCCAGTACGCGTACGCCCGGATCCAGTCCATCCTCCGCAAGGCCGGCGAGGCCCGCCCCGCCGCCCACCCGGAGCTGGCGCTGGCCCCGGCGGAGCGCGCGCTGGGCCTGCACCTGGACCAGTTCGCGGAGACGGTCCTGGAGGTGGCCGCGGCCCGCGAGCCGCACAAGATGGCCGCCTACCTCTACCAGCTCGCCTCGCTGCTGACGTCGTTCTACGACCAGTGCCCGGTGCTGAAGGCCGACTCCCCCGCCCAGGTGGAGAACCGCCTGTTCCTGGTCGACCTGACCGCGCGCACCCTGCACGAGGGCATGGCGCTGCTGGGCATCCGGACGCCCGGGAAGCTCTGACCCGTACGACCCGAAACGGCCCGGCCCGCCCTGTGCGGACCGGGCCGTTTCGCATCACCGGCGGGCCTTCAAAAGCCGGAGAAAACCTTGGTGTACGCCCGTCAACCGTAGGTCTATCGTCGGACCCGAGGACCAGAAACGACGGGAGGCAGCCGGGCGATGGCACAGGACGAAGCCGTGATCGGCTGCACGGGGGAACTGCTCATCGGCACGCGTGGCTCCGCCGGTCCCGGCGAGATCCTGGTGCGGGTCAGAGGCGGCTCCGAGACCTTCCTCGCCTGGTCGCCGGAGCCGCTGCCGCGCGGGACGACCGTACTCGTGATCGAGTCACGGGGGCTGCGTGAGGTCGATGTCATCGCGTGGGGCGATCCATTGGACACGCTGGGCGGGCTGTCCGCCGGCGTCGACTGAGGAGACGAGCAGTATGTTCGGTTACCGCGTTCCCGCTCCCGACGAGGCGATGCTGATCTCGGGTGGCAGGCGGGGACTGGGGGGCGCGCCGTTCCGGGTGGTGACGGGGCACGGGAAGTTCGTGCTCCCCGTGTTCCGCAAGGTCCGCTTCCTCACGCTGTCGATGTGCGAGGCCGAGGTCACCGAGACCTGTGTGACCAAGCAGGGCATCGCCCTGCACGTCCGCGCCGTGATCGCGTTCAAGGTCGGCAACGACCCGGAGAGCATCATCAACGCCGGCCAGCGCTTCCTCTCCGACCAGGAGCAGATGTCGGTGCTGACGGGGCGGATCTTCGCGGGCCACCTGCGCGCGATCATCGGCTCCATGACGGTCGAGGAGATCGTCACCGAGCGGCAGAAGCTCGCCGCCGAGGTGCTGGACACCTCGAAGATGGAGATGGCGAAGATCGGCCTGATCGTGGACTCGCTCCAGATCCAGTCGATCGACGACGGCAACACCGGTTACATCGACGCGATGTCCGCCCCGCACAAGGCGGCCATCCGGCGACAGGCCCAGATCGCCCAGGCCCAGGCCAACCAGGCCGCCGCCGAGGCGGAGCAGGTCGCGGCCCGCAAGCAGGCGGAGTACGCCCGGCAGACCGCGGTGGTGCAGGCGGAGTACTCGGCGCAGGTGGACCGCGCCCAGGCCGAGGCCGCCCAGGCCGGTCCGCTGGCGCAGGCGCACGCGCAGCAGGAGGTGCTGGCCGCGCAGACCGAACTGGCTCTGCGCAAGGCGAAGTTGCGGCAGCAGGAGTTGGTCGCGGAGATCGTGAAGCCCGCGGAGGCGGAGGCGGAGCGGGTCCGGGTGCTCGCCATCGCGGACGCCGAGCGGATGAAGATCCAGGCCGAGGCGGCGGCCTCGCACGACCGGGTCGCCCTGGACCGGATGCTGATCGACCAGCTCCCGCAGATCGTGAAGGAGGCCGCGGGCGGCCTCAAGGGGGCCAACGTCAACGTCCTGAACGGCGCGGACGGCCTCGGCGAGATAGCGGCCGGGCTGGTCGCCCAGGGCCTGACGATCCTGGACTCGGTCCGCAACAACCTCAGCGGCCAGAACGGCGCCCAGCCCTCCGAGGGTGGGCAGCCAGGCGGCCGCCTGGAGATCCAGGGCCCGCGCACCGCGGAGGACGACGGGGCGAAGTAGCCGGCCCCGGTCACCGCGCGCCCCCCGTGGCGGCGCGGTGACCGGCGACCCGCTAGCGCAGCTTCCGCGCCACCTCGGTGGCCCAGTAGGTGAGGATGTTCCGCGCCCCGGCCCGCTTGATCCCCGTCAGGGACTCCAGGATGGCCCGGTCGCGGTCGATCCAGCCCTTCTCGGCGGCGGCCTCGATCATGGAGTACTCGCCGGAGACCTGGTACGCGGCCACCGGCACGTCCACCGCGTCGGCGACCCGCGCCAGGATGTCCAGGTAGGGCCCGGCCGGCTTGACCATGACCATGTCCGCGCCCTCGGCGAGGTCCAGCTCCAGCTCGCGCAGCGACTCGCGCAGGTTCGCCGGGTCCTGCTGGTAGGTCTTGCGGTCGCCCTGGAGGGAGGAACCGACCGCCTCGCGGAAGGGCCCGAAGAAGGCGGAGGCGTACTTCGCGGTGTACGCGAGGACCGCCACGTCCTCCCGGCCGATCTGGTCCAGCGCGTCCCGGACGGCGCCGATCTGGCCGTCCATCATGCCGCTGGGGCCCACCACATGGGCGCCGGCGTCGGCCTGGACCTGCGCCATCTCGGCGTACCGCTCCAGGGTGGCGTCGTTGTCGACGCGGCCCTCGGCGTCCAGCACCCCGCAGTGGCCGTGGTCGGTGAACTCGTCCAGGCACAGGTCGGCCATGACCAGCAGGTCGTCGCCGACCTCGGCGCGCACGTCGCGCAGGGCGACCTGGAGGATGCCGTCGGGGTCGGTGCCCGGCGTGCCGAGCCCGTCCTTCTTCGACTCCTCCGGCACCCCGAAGAGCATGATCCCGGAGACGCCCGCCTCGGCGGCCTCCAGCGCGGCCTTCTTCAGGCTGTCCCGGGTGTGCTGCACGACACCGGGCATCGCCGCGATCGGCACCGGCTCGCTCACGTCCTCCCGGACGAACGCCGGAAGGATGAAGTCGGCCGGATGCAGCCGCGTCTCCGCGACCATCCGACGCATGACGGGCGAGGTCCGCAGCCGCCGCGGCCGCGCACCGGGAAAGGAACCGTACTTCGACATGCCTTCTACGCTACGCCCGCTCATCCGGTGCCTTTACCGACGCGCAGTCGGGCCGCGGGTATCACTCAGGCTCCACCGTCAGCAGTGGTTCCACGGCCGCAGCGGGCAAGCTCCCCAGGAGAAGCGGCGCAGCCTCGCCTGCTGCACGTGAGTCGCGGTGTCTCCGTAATCGGAGTTGAGATGTCGCCCGAGGACGACGACAGCCACACTGCCGGCACCGGCGGCCTTCAGCGCTGCGGAGGCGGACTGGGCGTGGCTGCCGGTGGTCCAGGTGTCGTCGATCAGCAGGATGTTCTCTCCCCAGATCGCCGACGAGGTATAGCGCGCCGGTGACGCCACGCGTCCCAGCGCGGCAGCCGCAGGCGTCGGGGTGAGTAACTCGCGGTATCGGTCGCGCGTGACTCCGACCATGTCGGCGACCAAGGTCCGCAGAGGATGATCATGACGCCCGCTGGTGCTGGGAACCGTGGTCACGGTGTCGAAGCCAGGAACGGCACAGTGGGTGGCGATGCACTCTTCGTGCATGGCCACGAAGCGCCAAAGGACTGCTGCCAGCCCCATACGGAAATACTGCTGCTGGGGGCCCACGGCATTCTTGTAGCGCCAGAGCTCATTGGCGTACTGCTCGCCCTTGAGGGCGAGGCTCACGGGGGCGACAGCGTCCGCCACCCCCGTTCCAAGGATCCTGCCGGCCTCGGAGCAGGGCCAGCAGGTCGGATAGCCGGCCTTGGCCGGACCACGGCAGACCTGGCACACACCGGGGCCATGCAAGAGGGGATGGACGAGGAAGTTGGCGTATCGGGCGGACAACCCGATAACAGTGGTCACCGATTCCGCCGGCTATGCCCAGGTCAGCTCGCCCGTAGCGGGGACGAGCGAGTCGAGGTGGCTGAACACGTCGTCGGGCCCGTCGATGACGGTGGTATTGGGTCTGGTCGCGTACTCCCGCGCCCACTCGTGGGTCATGAGGGAACGCATGAGGAACACTCGGCGGCCGTGTTCCAGAGCGAGACGGGCCTGCATGCGGGCCCCGCTCCGGTAAGCCGCCTCGATCACGACCGTGGCGAGGCTGTAACCGCTCATCACTGCGTTGCGCATGGGGAACGCCGTCTTCGACGGTGACGCGTCGGGCCAGAACTGGGAGATCACCATCCCCTTCTCCGCGATCTCCCTCTGGAGCCGAGCGTTCTGCGCCGGGTAGGCATGGCGCAGACCGGTGCCGATGACCGCGACCGTACGGCCCCCCGAGGCAAGAGCCGCCCCGTGCGCGGCCGTGTCGATACCGGCTGCCAGGCCGCTGACGACAGTGACGCCCCGTTCTGCCAGGCCGCCCGCGATCGCCCGGGCGTGGGCGGTGCCTCGCGGCGTCGGCGTACGGGTGCCGACGACCGCTACGCGCAAGTCGTCGTCGACGGGGTTCCCACGGAGGAACAGGAACGGAGGGCGCTGGTGGACGAGCCTCAGGAAGAGCGGATAGTCCTCGTCCAGGATCGTGACCAGTCGCATGCCTTCGCGCTCCCAGGCGGCGATCTCAGCGGCGACGCCGTCCAGGTCCGCCGAAGGCCCGGTATCGAAAAGAGCGCCTTGCCCGGAACCGTCGAGTGAGTTCTCCAGCACCTCGCGGGCACTGCCGACGCTCTCGATCTGGTCGGTGAGCTCGGACCAGGGGCGATCGCCACGTCGCAGCAGCGCGACGAGGGAGGCGCGCTCCAGTTCCCGGTCCATGCCGCAAGTATAGGAATGCCGCCCCAGCAGCCGGGCGGCATGAGGCATCCGCGCGGACAGGCAGGTGCTCATGCCGCACACGTCGTCGGGAAGACGGACCGGCAGTCCCTGCACCGCCCCGGCTCGGCGGCGC
>NZ_MUNH01000333.1:0-3485 GCF_002154615.1 Streptomyces recifensis | reverse complement strand
CCGTGGCCGCCGGGGCGGCCGGCCTGGTGCGGGGTCCGGGGGGCGGGCTGGCCGGCGCCGCGGTCGGTGATCTCGAGACGGATCACCTTGCGGTCGCAGGACAGGAGCAGGTCGTCCGGTCCGTCGGCGTGCAGGCAGGCGTTGGTGACCAGCTCGGAGACGACGAGGAGCACGTCCTCGGCGGCGGCCCGCTGCTCGGCGCCCGAGGCGGGAAGCCAGCCCCATTCGTAGAGCGCCTGGCGGGTGAAGTCACGGGCGAGCGGGACCACCCCGCTCTCTCCGTGCAGGCTGAGCCTGCGGACCTGCCGTCCCCTCGCCTCCGGCGCTGCCTCGGAGGGTGCGACGGGCGGGGCGGCGCTCAAGGCCGCCTCGGACGCCGTCGCGCCTCTTTCGGGCATGCCGGAAGCGCTGCTCGGCTCCGGGCCACCATCGCCCGGCGAGTAGGGCCGGGTGGTGCTCATCAGCGCTTCACCTCACCGATCCACCAGTACACGATTCAAAAGTCCGACTCCGTTCGGTCCCGGACGGCCGGTTCACCGTCCGTCCGGTGTCCGCGTGCTGCCTCCGTCACCTTCGGCGTCCGCCCCTCGCCTCATACGTCGCGCCGGACCCCTTCTCCGGTTCCCGGAGCGGGTTCGGCGGCGGGGCTGCCGAAAGGTTTCAGATGTCTCCTGCCCGACTGATCCCCCGGAACACCCCCTCATTCGTCCGACGCGGGGAAGCGACGGCCGGAGGGGGTGCGCGGGAGGAGTCAGCCGGTCTCGCCCGCCAGGGCGGCCTCCACGGAGTCGTGGACGGTGAAGACCGCCTCGGCTCCCGTGATCTCGAACACGCGCGCGACTACGGGCAGCATGCCCGCGAGATGCACGCCACCGCCGGCGGCGTCCGCCTTCAGGCGGGCCCCCAGCAGTACGTTCAGTCCTGTCGAGTCGCAGAACTCCAGCCGCGAGCAATCCACGACAAGTCGCGTGAAGCCCTTCTCCAGGAGGTCGTCGAGCGGCTCGCGCAGTAGATCGGCGGTGTGGTGATCGAGTTCACCTGCCGGTGTCACTACGGCGCTGGAACCCTCTTCCCGCACCTCCACCAGAAGCCGGCCCGACTGTGCGCTGCCGACCGTCCCGTGGTCCATGCCGTCTCTCTCCCGAGGTCTTGGCTGCTGATGCCCTCGAACATTACGCCTTCCAGCCACACTTCGACACCCGAACAACCCCCAAGAAACGGACATATAGCCGCAAATGACACTTGCGACCAACTCGCCGAAGCAGGTAGGGCTAGTACGACACACATCCCTACACGCCGGCTTCGGAGGCGCCGCACACCGCAGTGCACGTATCGGCTTCGGCAGCCATATGCCGAGAACGATGGAGGACACCCATGTCAGCCCGGCTCGACGGATCGCCTACCCACAAAGCGACGTCGACACCCCCACCGGAAATGCTGGACCACACCATCGACCCTCTCGACCCCCTGGCGGGGCTCCCCGAGATCCCGCCCTTCGACGAGGTCGGCCCGGTGGACGCGCGAGCCCTGTCCAAGACGCTCTTCGAGCGCCTGGAGTCGCTGGAGGAGGGCACGTACGAATACTCGTACGTCCGCAACACCCTCGTCGAACTGAATCTGGCGCTGGTGAAGTTCGCCGCCTCGCGGTTCCGTTCCCGCAGCGAGCCGATGGAGGACATCGTCCAGGTCGGCACGGTCGGCCTGATCAAGGCGATCGACCGCTTCGAGATGTCGCGCGGGGTCGAGTTCCCGACCTTCGCCATGCCGACCATCATCGGCGAGATCAAGCGCTTCTTCCGTGACACCTCGTGGTCCGTGCGCGTCCCGCGCCGCCTGCAGGAGCTGCGGCTCGACCTGGCCAAGGCCGGGGACGAGCTGGCCCAGCGGCTGGACCGCGCCCCCACCGTCGCGGAACTGGCCGAGCGCCTCGGGCTCTCCCACGAGGAGGTCGTCGAGGGCATGGCCGCCTCGAACGCCTACACCGCCTCCTCCCTTGACGCGCAGCCCGCCGAGGACGACGCCGAGGGCGCGCTCGCGGACCGGATCGGGTACGAGGACCACGGGCTCGAAGGCATCGAGTACGTCGAGTCGTTGAAGCCCCTCATCGCCGAACTGGCGCCCCGCGACCGGAAGATCCTCTCCCTGCGGTTCGTGGCGGGGCTGACCCAGTCCGAGATCGGCGAGGAGCTGGGCATCTCCCAGATGCACGTCTCCCGGCTGCTGTCGCGGACGTTGACGCGGCTGCGCAAGGGACTGACGCTGGACGAGTGAGGGTGGGTGCCGCCGGAAGGCGGACCTTTCCCGTACGCGTGAGGCGGCCCGGCTGACGATGCCGGGCCGCCTCTTCCGTGCCGCCGGTGCGCGAACCGTTATCTGTTACCTGAAGTAACCCCTTTCCCGGACCGCACCCCTCCAGCACCATGGGCCCCCCGACTGACTGGTATGTCAGAACCCCAGGGGACGGAGGGTGCGCATGGCTCGGACCGAGCCGGACGAGGACGTCCAGGACACGGCGGACGCGCGGCTCACCGAGCTGCTGCGCACCCCCACCCACACGGCGTACCCGGCGCTCCAGGAACTGCGCCGCCGCCACCAGCCGGCGGTACTCGCCTACGCCCGCCTGTGCACCACCGGCGAGTCCACCGCCCGCAGGCTGGCGGCCGAGGCCCTCACCGAGGCCGCCCGGGACACGGCGCGCGGCATCGAGCCGAACGTGCCGCTGCGCCACCACCTGTTGCTCCTGGCGGGCCGGGCGGCGGCCTCCTGGGCCCGCGACGAGCGGGCGGCGGGCCTCGATCCCGGCCTGCTGCTGGTGCTCAACTCCGGTGCCGCGCCAGAGGGTCCGACCCCGCCCCTGCTCCCGGCGTTCCAGTCGCTGCCCTCCCGCGACCAGGGCCTCGTCTGGTACGGCGTCCTGGAGGAGGAGCCCCAGGAGCGGACCGCCGCCTACCTCGGCCTGGCCCCCGCCGCTGTCGCCCACGGCACCCCGCAAGCCCTGCAGGCGCTGGCCCAGGCGTGTCTGCGCCACCGGCTGGCCGCGTCCGACGACCCGCGCTGTGCCGACTTCCGCCGGCTGATCGAGGAGGCGGTACGGCCGGACAGGCCCCGCCGCAGCGTCGACCTGGACGCGCACAAGGCCCGATGTCCTTGCTGCACGGCCGCGTTCGAGGACCTGAGCGCACTGCGGGACACCCCGCGGCAGGCCCTCGCGGAGGGGCTGCTGCCCTGGGGCGGCACGGCATACGCGCACCGAGGCGGTCCCGCACCGGCCACGGCGCCCGAAGGGCCCGGCCCCCGCCGGAACCGGCCACCGCGGCGGCGTTATCTGCCGGCCGCGGTGGTCCTGGGCGCGGCCCTCGTGACCCTGCTGGCGTTCCTGCTCCTGCGCCCCGAGGGTTCCCCCGGACAGCCGGTGGCGGACCCGGCGCCGCCACGGGTGACGGTCACGACGACGTTCTCCCCCTCGCCCGTCGCCTCCCCAACCC
>NZ_MUNH01000332.1:0-510 GCF_002154615.1 Streptomyces recifensis | reverse complement strand
GGCCGTCGACGTCGTGTACGACGGTGCGGCCGCCCTGGAGCGCATCGGCGTCAACGACTACGACGTGGTCGTCCTGGACCGCGACCTCCCGCTCGTGCACGGCGACGACGTCTGCCGCCGCATCGTGGAGCTGGGGATGCCCACGCGGGTACTGATGCTCACCGCCTCCGGTGACGTCAGCGACCGCGTCGAGGGCCTGGAGATCGGCGCCGACGACTACCTGCCCAAGCCGTTCGCCTTCAGTGAGCTGATCGCGCGCGTGCGCGCCCTCGGGCGCCGCACCAGCGTGCCCCTGCCCCCCGTCCTGGAGCGGGCCGGCANNTCGCGGTGCTGGAGGTGCTGATGCGCAGTGAGGGCGCGGTCGTCTCGGCCGAGCAACTGCTGGAGAAGGCGTGGGACGAGAACACCGATCCCTTCACCAACGTGGTGCGGGTGACGGTGATGACGCTGCGCCGCAAACTCGGCGAGCCCCCGGTGATCGTGACGGTCCCCGGCTCCGGCTACCGGATC
>NZ_MUNH01000331.1:0-4053 GCF_002154615.1 Streptomyces recifensis | reverse complement strand
GAGGACGAGGCTGAGCGCGCCGAGCACGGCCGTGACCAGGACGGCGGACGTGCGCGGGCGGGCGGGACCGGGTCTGTGCACGGGCATGGCGTGGCCTTTCGGGGTGAAAGTGGGGGACCGGAAATGACCGACGAGCCTGTTGCGCCGGGCCGCCGCGAGGGGCCCGCCCAAGAAGCTACGCACGTAGATGCGGGGGTGGGAAGGGGGTCCGGATGCCGCCGTTGGTCTACGCCTGCGAAATACTGACGGAGCTGCGGCGATGACGGGGTCCGGCAGAAAATTTCAGACGGCGAAACCGGGCAGGGGTACTGAGGTGCACGAGGACGGGAACAACGGTACGGGCGAGGGCACCGCACCCGTGGTGCCGCGCTGTGTCGACCAGGAATTCCTGGCGCTGGAGCGTGAACTGACCGTGCTGCTGCGACGGGCGCGCGCCAGTCAGGGAGAGATGGCGCGCGAGGTCCACCCCGACCTGGAATCGGCCGCGTACGGGCTGCTGATCCGGCTCGACGAGCAGGGCGGCCAGCGGGCCACGGATCTGGCCGCCTACATCGGCGTCGGCAAGGCCACCATGTCCCGTCAGCTGCGCGCCCTGGAGGACCTCGGCCTGATCGCCCGTGAGCCCGATCCGGCCGACGGCCGCGCCTGGCTGGTCACCCTCACCGACGAGGGCCGGGGCCGGGTGGGCCAGGTCCGCGAGGCCCGCCGCGCGCGCTACGTCAGCCAGCTCGCCCACTGGGACCGCCGCGAGGTCGCCGAACTGGCCCGGCTGCTGCACGAATTGAACGGCATCGCGGAGAAGTAGCCGGGAGCCGGGCGAACCCTCACAGCTCCACGTGGACGGCCGTCGCGTCGTCGTGCGTCTTGCTGCGGCCGAGGAAGGCCCGCTCCTCGCGGTCCGCGAGCTCCAGCTCCCGCACCCGGTCCACCAGGGCACGGGTGCCCTCCTTGGCGACCAGGTCGAACAGGGCCGTCCAGTCGCCCTCGTGGAACGTCTCCGTCCAGCGGGCCGCGCCGTCGGTCAGCGCGACCAGCGAGCGCACCCCGGCGCGCGGCACCGAGCCGGTGACCGCGTACCGGGCCACCTCGGGATCGGCGGCGGCCGTGAAGAAGCCGCCCTCCTTGTTGCGCAGCTCGGCGTCCACCCGTTCCGCGCCGGCCAGCGCCCCGCGCGGCAGCCGGGCCAGCCGGTCGTCCAGCACCGGGGTCACCGTGCCGTCCGGGGCGCGCAGCAGCAGCGCGGAGTCCGACAGCACCAGGTACTCGACCGTCTCCGCCGACCAGCGGACCAGCACCACCGTCGCCTGGGGCGTACGCGGGTGAGAAAGGTCACAGCTGGTCAGATGGGTCTTCGATGTTTGGGTGATCGCCCGGCTGAGAATCTCCGCCAGCGTCAGATCTCGGTGGGAAACGGTCAGTTCGGTCAGCGCGCCGCCCAGCCGGGCGGTGAACCAGGGCACCGGGTGCGAGCAGCCCGGTGCGTACGGGGGCGGTGTCACCCCGTCCAGCAAGATCACGCAACCGCCCTGACCGCAGGCGGGTAGTCCGACCCCCGCGAAGTCCTCGTTGGGCCGGTCGGCGGTGCCGGGTTCCGAGACGAGATCAGTACGCACCCCGCCAGTCTGCACGAACCCTTCACGAGCGGGGGCAACGGCCGAAGTACGTAACCGGATCGGTGCGGCCGACCGGCTCGGACGCCGGAATTGGCGGCAATTGACACGGTCCGGGAATGCGTGGCGGCGAATATTGCCAAAGCCTGCCCCGCGCGTCCAACCGGCCCGCCGCGCAAGGGTGTCCGGCGCGCCGCCGCGACTTGCCCGCCAACTCCCCTCCGATGTTCACTCCTTCGGGTGGCGGGTCAGGTGATGCGCGGCCACTGCCCACCGGCGCTGGGAGGGTCGGGAACCATGAACCGGGTGTACGCACCACTTGGCACCGAGACGACGGGGCGCCGCCCGGCCCTTCCGTAGACGAGTTCAGGATTGCGAGCACCGGTGCAGAAGAAGCGGCCTCGGCGCGCAGGCAGGCAGACGGCCCCCCAGGGGACCGCCGAGCAGAACCCCGTGGGCGCTGGACGCCCCACCCATGTGCGCAACCGGTTGATCGTCGCCGTGGCCGTGGTGGCCGCCGCCATAGCCGCGGCAGGCGCGCCCGCCCTGCTCACCGCCTCCGGGGACCTCCATGAGTCCCAGAAGCTGGTGACGCTGGCGGACGAGACGCAGGACGCCCTCGCGCTCGCCCACTCACTGGCCGACGAGCGCGACGAGGTCACCTCCTACGTGGCCGCCGGACGGCCCAGGGCCAAAGCGCCCTCCGAGCAGCGCGGCACCCGCGTGGACCGTCAGGTCGAGGACCTGCGCGCGGACACCGGCCTGCCGTCCCGGCTGCGTACCGCGCTGGACGGCATCGCCACCGTCCGCCGCGCCGCGCTGACCGGCAAGACCGACGCGCTGCGCACCCACCAGGCGTACTCGGCCACCATCACCGAGCTGCACCGGCTCGCGGAGGAGCTGGCCGACCGCACGCCCCCGCGCGCGGGTTCGGGCGCCTACGCGCTCGCCGGTCTGGACACCGCCGTCCAGCAGTCCGCCGCCGCGCGCGGCCTGCTGCTGGCCGCGCTGAGCGTGCCCTCGACGCCCAGCACCTCGATCAGTCCGGTGACCGGCCTGCCCGTCACCACCAACGGCAGCTCCGAGGCCGACACCGCCCGCCGCGACGCGCTCACCACCGCCGCCCAGCGGGCCCGGCTGCGCGCCGACGCCGGCCTCGCCACGTTCCGCGAGACCGCGCCCAAGGCCGCCGTCACCTCCTACGACTCCACGGTCACCGGCCCGGAGGTCAACTCCGCCGACAAGTACCTGGACTTCCTCACCGCCCAGCCCACCTTCGGCGACCGGCAGCGCGCCGTCAGCGCCAAGAAGCTGGACGCCGCGCTCTCCGCCCGCGTCGACCTGATGCGCGGCGCCGAGTCGGCCCTCTACGAGCGCCAGGGGCAGAGCCTCGCCACCCTGCGGGACGACGACGTCACCGGGCTGGAGATCCGCGTCGCGGTGCTCGGCGCCCTGATGCTGGTCGCCGTCGGTGTCGCCACCGCCATGGCCCGCACCCTCACCCGCCCGCTCTCCGTGCTGCGCCGGGGCTCGGCCCGCCTGGCCGGCGCCGAGGACCCGGCCGGCCAGGAGCCGATCGCCTTCACCGGGCGCAACGACGAGTTCGCCCAGGTCGTCCGCTCGGTGAACGCCCTGCACGCGCACGCCGTCGCCCTGCACGAGCGGGTCGCCACCCTGGAGGCCGACCGCAAGCACCTGGTCGGCCAGCGCCAGAAGATGGCCGACGCCCGCGAGGAGCTGCGCGCCGAACTCAGCGACTCCAGCGCCCAGCTGGAGCGGCTGCGGGAGAGCATCGGCGGCACCTTCGTCAACCTCGCGCTGCGCACCCTCGGCCTGGTCGAGCGCCAGCTCTCCGTGATCGAGGGGCTGGAGGAGCG
The DNA here is from genome assembly GCF_002154615.1 of Streptomyces recifensis. Lineage (NCBI taxonomy): Bacteria > Bacillati > Actinomycetota > Actinomycetes > Kitasatosporales > Streptomycetaceae > Streptomyces > Streptomyces recifensis. The sequence continues at coordinate 566 of NZ_MUNH01000331.1, read as the reverse complement.
CGAGCAGGACCCGGAGCGCCTGGCAACCCTGTTCAAGCTGGACCACTTCGCCACGGTGATGCGGCGCCACAGCGAGAACCTCCTGGTCCTCTCCGGCACCGAGCACATCCAGCCCGCACACGGCCCGGTCCCGCTGGTCGACGTGGTCCGCGCGGCCGTCAGCGAGATCGAGCGGTACGAGCGCGTCCGGATCGCCGCGCTGCCCCCGCACGCCCATGTGGCCGGCTTCGCCGCCGACGACCTCTCCCACCTGCTGGCCGAACTGATGGAGAACGCCAGCTCGTTCTCCCCGCCCGACCTGCCCGTGGAGGTCTCCGCCTGGCTGCTGGAGTCCGGTGAGGTGATGCTCTCGGTTCAGGACGAGGGCATCGGCATGGCCGCCGAGCGCATGGAGCGGCTCAACGGCCGCCTCGCCGACTTCGACCCCGAGTCGCCGTACGAGCAGGAGGGCGAGGACGGCCTCGGCCTCGGCCTGTACGTCGTCGCCCGGCTCGCCCACCGGCACAACATCCGCGTCCAGCTGCGCGAGCAGAAGCAGGGCGGGGTCGCCGCCGTGGTGGTGCTCC
>NZ_MUNH01000330.1:0-521 GCF_002154615.1 Streptomyces recifensis | reverse complement strand
AACGACTTCGCCGCCGGCGCCGTACGCTCCGCGGCCGGCGCGTCGAACAGCCGCTCCAGCACCGCGTGCACCAGCGTGCCCCGCGTCGCCGCCTCACTCGGCTTCTCCGGCAACCGGTCGATCACCCGGAACCGGTACAGCAACGGACACCGCATGAAATCACTCGCCCGCGACGGAGACAGCGACGACGGCGCCACGGCGACCCGCGCCACAGCCTCCGCGCCGCCCTCGCCACCCGAAACGCCCTCGGGGGCACTCCCCACACCGCTGCTCTCCATGACCCAAGACCATACGGCCCGGCACCGACAGCGACCCAGCCGCGCACCTCACGCCCCCTCAACACCAGGGTGCCGGAGCGGACCGCGCCACCCGGGCCGCATACCATCGACCCGAGACCCTTCCGCCCGGCCACGCGCGGAAGACGCTTCGAACGATGGGGACACCGTGGACGTGACCGGCGGGAACGGGCAGCCGCAGCCGGACGAGAACCACCCGGCCGACCACCCCCCAGCGCCTCCCAC
>NZ_MUNH01000329.1:0-5721 GCF_002154615.1 Streptomyces recifensis | reverse complement strand
GGGGGCCGGGGTGCCGGTGGCCGCACCGGAGTCGTCGGCGGAGCCGGAGGCGGCCTTCCCGGCGTCCTCGGCGTCGTCCTCGTCGGCCGGCTCGGCGTCGTCCTTCGCGGCGGCGGGGGTGGCGCCCGCCTTGCCCGCGTCCTTGGAGGCGGAGCCGGAGGTGCTGTCGCCGTCTTTGGCGGAGTCGGGGGTGTCCTTGGCGTCCAGGGCGGCAGGGGCCTTGTCCACGCTCCCGGGGCCGGCCTCGGAGTCGCTCTCGGGGGAGCCGTCGGTCTCGGCGGCCTCGGCAGCCGGGACGGCGGGGCCCTCGGCGTCGGCCTTGCCCGCGTCCTCGGCGGCGGATTCCGGGTCACCCTCGGCGGCGGGTGCGGAGGCATCCGTCCCGGAGTCCACGGCCGCCGGAGTGCCGGTGCCCTTGCCGGAGTCGTCGGCAGCGCCGGAGGCGTCCTCCTCGACGGCGCCCTTCTCCGCCCCCTCGGCGGAGCCGGCCTCGCGGGAGTCCTTGAACGTGTCGTCAGGTACGGCGGCGGCGACGCTCCCGGCGCTCTCGGCGGTGCCGGAACCTTCCTCCGCGGCACCCTTCCCCGACCGGTCGGAAAGCTTCCCCGTGCCGGCCGAACCCGCCCCGGAAACAGCGGGCTTGCCCTTCGCCGAACCCCCGGAGGGAGGCCGTACCCACGCCGAGACCGCCTCGCGGAGTTCCTCGTCCTCCACGGAACCCGCTGAACCGACGGAGTCTTCGTGCTGCTTCGACCTGTCGGGGGACTCGCCCGCCACCGATGCCTCCTTGATGCGCCGCACGCGCCCTCGCGCGCCCTGTCCGAACCATGTACCAGTGTCCTGTGTGGGGGTTCGCCCGGAGTGGCAGACGAGAACGACATACCTGCCGGTTCCCCCACGAACCAGGCAGGCGCTCTCGACAGATGAATGTGAGAGGCGTCACCCTGTCATTCATCCACGCGGGGAGGCATGGATGGGCAGGAGCCGCAGAACACTTCCGGAAGAGCTTCTGATGCTCGCACTGGACCCGGCCACGGGTACCACTGCGCAGCCGCAGTCGCTCGACCTCGGTCTGGCCGGTGCGCAGCTAGTGGAGCTGGCGCTGGCCGGACGGATAGCCCCAGACGGGGATCGTATCGCCGTGGTGGTGCCACGGCCGACAGGAGATCCGACTCTGGACTGCGCGTTGGAGCTGCTGCGAAGGCGCGGCGCTCCGGTACGGGCCGTCCATTGGATAGGCGGGCCCCGGCTGGGCCTGCGCCAGACCTATCTGTCGCACCTGGAGAGGTGCGGCATGGTGGCCGCCGTACCGGGCCAGATGTGCGGCGTGCTGCCGACCACGCGGTACCAGGCGACGGACACCACCATCAGCCGGGAGATCCGCGGGAGGCTGGACTCCGCGATCCGCACCGGCGTACCACCGGACCCACGGACCGCCGCGCTCGCCGCGCTGGCCCACGCGGTCGGCCTGGGCAAGCACCTGTACCCGGGGAACGAGGGACGTTCGTCCCGCTCCCGGCTCAGGGACCTGATCCGGCACGACCCGATGGGCGGCCTGGTCGCGCACGCCGTGATGGACGTCCAGAACGGCGTGGGCGCCCAGCCGAGGCGCGGGCAGGCTCCGGCCGGCCGGCCCGCCGGACCGGGAGCCAGGACGACCGGGGAACCCGCGCGCGGGGTCCCGATGCAGCCGCATCACGGCCCGATGGCCCGCGCGGCGGCACACTGACCGGCCCGGCCGAGGGCAACCCCCTTTGGCCGGAGGCGACTTGAAGAGCGGGACGGGTGGACCGACGGGGTCCCCCGCCCCGCTCCGCCGCTTCACCCCATACCAGTCCGCCGGGCGGCGCGTACCCCGAACTGTCGGGCAGGCGCCGCATATCCGACGTTTCCCAGCGGTGGAAACCGCCTTGGTGGCAGTCTGCTCAACAGCAGATACACAAAGTGTCAGATACAGGCAGCCAGCCGGAGGTGCGCATCCCGTGGCGTCCAATGTGAATCCCACCGTCAGGCGGCGCCGGCTGGGCCAGGAGCTGCGCAAGCTCCGTGAGCTCAAGGGCATGACGGCCGAAGAGGTCGCCGACCGCCTGCTGGTGTCGCAGTCGAAGATCAGCAGGCTGGAGAACGGCCGCCGCAGCATCAGCCAGCGCGATGTCCGGGATCTGTGCGGGGTCTACGAGGTAGAGGACCAGAGGGTGGTCGACTCGCTGATGGAGATGGCCCGCGACTCCCGCCAGCAGGGCTGGTGGCACACCTTCGGCGACATCCCGTACAGCGTGTACATCGGTCTGGAGACCGACGCGCAGTCGCTCCGGGTGTACGAACCCCAGCTGGTCACCGGCCTGTTGCAGACCCGCGCGTACGCCGAGGCGCTGGTGCGCGGCGCGCTGCCGGAGACCTCCACGGCCGAGATCGAGAAGCGCGTCAAGGTCCGCATGCGCAGGCAGGAGCGGGTCACCGACGACAGCAACCCGCTGCGCCTGTGGGTGGTGCTGGACGAGGCCGCGCTGCACCGGGTGGTCGGCAGCAAGCTCATCATGCGCGAGCAGCTGGAGCACCTGATCGAGCTGTCCAGCCTCCCGCACGTCACCGTGCAGGTGCTCCCCTTCGAGGTCGGTGCGCATCCCGGGCTCAACGGCCAGTACGCCATCCTGGAGTTCGCCGACGCGGCCGACTCCAGCGTGGTCTACCTGGAGGGCGTCACCAGCGACCTGTACCTGGAGAAGGCGCCGGACGTGCAGAAGTACGCCGTGATGTACGAGCACCTGCGGGCCCAGGCGCTCCCGGTGGAGCGGTCCCAGCAGTTCATCCAGGACGCGGCCAAGAGGTTCGCCCAGTAGGGCGCCGGCCGGGTTCCCGCGGGGCTGCGGTACGTGGGGCGAGGGATCGTACACCGTCGCCCCACCCTGATGGCGGCTCGCTTGGAATATGCCACCCGCTTGAGTGAACGGCTCCTGCGGGCAGGGGGGTTGACCGGTAGCGTCGATCACGCCAATCGCTCGCATGGGTTGGCGCGAACCGCACCACCGCAACTCGCAACAGGAGTGGACATGGCACTGATTCAGGGCGCGACGGAGACGTGGATGAAGTCCTCCTATTCCGCGGGCAACGGCGCCTGCGTCGAGGTCAAGTCGCCGACCGCCGCCGAACTCGCCGTACGCGACTCCAAGGACATCACGGGGCCCGTCCTGGCCTTCCCGGCCACGGCGTGGAACGCCTTCGTGGCCTCGGTCAAGGCGTAACGGACCGACCCCGGTCCCCACGCGTAGAAGCACCTGACCGATGCTTCACCAACAGCACACGCACCACCCCGAAGCCCTCTCGGCCGGCCCGCCGTCCTTGCCGAGGGGGCTTCGTCACGTCAGCGAACGGGCAGCGACACGTCGCACACCGGATCACCGGGACCGGCGGCCGCCCAGTCGGCGAAGTACACCTCGCGGCAGGGGCCGGTCACCGTCAGCCCCTCGGCGGCGGCCCACCGCTCCACCGCCTCGAAAGCGGCCAGGATCTGCGGATGCGCCACCTGCGCCTTGGTGATCCGGGTCCGCGCCAGCCGCCCGGCGGGCTCCACTCGCACCCGGACGGCCCGCGGAGCGCCGTGCCGCTCGGCCCACGCCCGCGCCGCCGCCTCGTCGGCCACCGGTACGCAGGACTCGGCGGGACCGTCGCTCTCCATCGACACCTCGGAGTGGTAGACGACGTACGGCGCCCCGGCCACGCCTCCGCAGTCCCGCGCGGCCGCCTCCAGCCGGTCCAGAGAGGCGCCGATCCAGGTGGGCAGCTCGTCGGCCAGCGTGTGCCGGGACTCGGTGAGCACCACCTGCCCGGGTACCTCCACCACGTCCACCGCGAACATCTCGTCCATCTCGGAAGTCCTTCCCGACAGTCGTCCACGGAGGTAGGCGGCGAGAGCGCGCTGCCCGGCGATCCGGGCCTCCACGTCCGCCCAGTAGGCGTCCAGCAGCCCGGCCGCCGCAGTGCCCCCGGCCTCGACCACCTCGGCGATCCGCGCCAGCGGCATGTCCAACTGCCGTAGCAGGGCCACCAGCCGGGCCCGTTCCACCTGATCGGCCCGGTAGTACCGGTAGCCGCTGGCCTCGTCCACCTCGGCCGGGGTGAGCAGGCCGAGGCGGTCGTACAGGCGCAGTGCCTTCGGGGAGAGCCGGGACCGGGCGGCGAACGCGCCGATGGTCAGCAGGGGTTGAGGGTTCACGGGGCCTTCCTCCGTCACCGGGCGGCGGCTCCGCCCGGTGCGAGGGACGCTCCCGTCTGCCCCAGGGGCAAGGTCAACCGAGCTGTGCCTCGATCGCGGAGACGACCTCCGCCGACTCCGGCTCGGTCTGCGGGGCGAAGCGGGCGACGACCTGGCCGTCGCGGCCGACCAGGAACTTCTCGAAGTTCCAGCGGATGTCGCCGGTGTGGCCCTCGGCGTCGGCGAAGCCGGTGAGGCGGTCGTAGAGGGGGTGGCGGCCCTCGCCGTTCACGTCGACCTTCTCGGTGAGCGGGAAGGTCACGCCGTACGTCGCCGAGCAGAACTCCGCGATCTCGTCGGCGGAGCCGGGCTCCTGGCCCATGAACTGGTTGCACGGCACGCCGAGCACGGTGAAGCCCTGTCCGCCGAACCGCTCCTGGAGCCGCTCCAGGCCCGTGTACTGCGGGGTCAGGCCGCACTTGGAGGCCACGTTCACGACGAGCACGGCCTGTCCGGCGTACCGGGCCAGCTCGGCGGAGCCGCCCTGAAGGGCACCGATCTCGACGTCGAGGGGGGAGGAGGTGTGATCACTGGTCGTCATGGTGGGCAGCCTAGCCAGGCCCCGCCCGCCCGGCTTCCACCAGTACCTCCCCGGCCGCCGTGCGCGAGTACAGCACCGAGCGGCCCGCGCGGCGGCGGGTGATCAGGCCGGACTCGCGCAGCACCTTCAGATGGCGGCCGACCGAGCCGAGCGTCTGGCCGGTCAGCGCGGTGAGCTGGGTGGTGCTCAAGGGGGACTCCAGCAGGGTGAGCACGCTCGCGCGGGCCGGCCCGAGCAGCGCGCCCAGGCTCGCGGGCACCGGGCGCTCGGCCTGCCCGGCGAGGGCACCGGCGCACGGGTAGACCACCGCGTACCGCTCCCGCCCCTCCCACGCCACCCAGCCCTGCCGTGCCGGGGTCACCGGGACGAGGACGAGTTCGGCGCCGGAGATCTCGCGGGGCGGGTAGGTCTGGAGGTTGACCTGGAACCGGCTCTCGCCGAGCCACCGCGTGCCCGGCCGGAGCGAGTCCAGCACCCCGGCCCAGCCGCCCCGCCCCATCCGCGCGGTCCGCGCCAGCACGTCCGCCTCCAGCACCCTTCTCCGCCGCTCCCAGTCCGGCCGTACCGTCTCCTCCCACACCCACTCCAGCAGCGTGGCCGCCCGCTCGGGCAGGTCGTCCCGCTCCAGTACGGCGGGCAGCGGGCCGGCGAGGGAGAGCAGCAGGTGGGCACGGGCGTCGGCGGGGTGGGCGGCCCGCACCCGGCCGACCTCCTCGGCGAAGGTCTCGCCGTCGCGCGGGGTGGGGGTGAGGAAGTCGGCGATCCAGCCACGGCCGAGACCGGCGCGGATCAGGCGTGCGGTGACGGGGTCCGCCGCCAACCGGGCCCGGTAGGCCGGCAGATGGACGCGCAGCCACTCCCGCTCGCCGGGGTGCGCGGGCGTGGCCGCGTGCAGCAGCTTGAGGTTCGCGAAGGTCTCGGCGAGCGG
>NZ_MUNH01000328.1:0-9051 GCF_002154615.1 Streptomyces recifensis | reverse complement strand
CGCGGGCCCGCGACCCCTGGCACGGCACCTCGCCGCACGGCCGAATCGCCCACGTACGTCCAGTACGAGGACGACCCGACCGCACGCCGAGGTACCGCACCAGACGCCGCGGGCTGATCCACGAAGATCGACGAGACACCCCCTAGCGGCGCCGGACATGAGAAGGGGCGCCCGGAGAATCTCCGGGCGCCCCTTCTCATGTCGTAGGAACTAGCGGCCCCTGCCGCCGCCCTTCGGCATCCGCATGCCCTTCGGCATCGGACCCTTGGGAAGCGGCATGTTGCTCATCAGATCGCCCAGCGCCCGCAGCCGGTCGTTGGTGGCGGTCACCTGGGGGCCGGTCAGCACCCGCGGGTACTTGAGCATGGTCGTCCGCAGCTTCTTCAGCGGGACCTGGCCCTCACCGTCACCGACGATCACGTCGTGCACCGGCACGTCCGCGACGATCCGGTTCATCTTCTTCTTCTCGGCCGCCAGCAGGCTCTTCACCCGGTTCGGGTTGCCCTCGGCCACCAGCACGATGCCGGCCTTGCCGACCGCGCGGTGCACCACGTCCTGGCTGCGGTTCATCGCCACCGCGGGGGTGGTCGCCCAGCCCCGGCCGATGTTGTCCAGTACCGCGGCCGCCGCACCCGGCTGGCCCTCCATCTGCCCGAACGCGGCCCGCTCGGCCCGGCGCCCGAACACGATCGCCGTCGCCAGCAGACCGAGCAGCAGGCCCAGGATGCCGCCGTAGACGGGGTGCCCGATCAGGAAGCCGATCACGAGGAGGACGGCGAAAATGCCGAGCCCGACAGCCGCGAGTACAAGACCGATCGTCTTGTCGGCCTTGCGGGTCATCTTGTACGTGAGGGCGATCTGCTTCAGTCGCCCTGCGCTCGCGGCGTCCGCCGCGGTTTCCTTCCTCGCCATGCTCACGAGTCTACGTGGCCTCGGGAGCACTCTCGACGGCGGTGCCCGGCGTAGGGCGGGGGTTACGGACGGGTGGCGGCGCGGTCCAGGAACTGCTGCGCCTCGACCCGGTCCTTGGCGCGGCGGCGGTCCTCCAGGACGGAGGTCCAGGCGTTGCGGCGGGCGGTGCGCTGGCCGCCCTGAAGCAGCAGCGTCTCGACCGCGCGGAGGGCGACGGTGAAGGACGGGATGGCGGTGGCGCGGACGGGTGCGGCCTGCATGATCGAGGTCCCCCCTCGGTACGGGTGGTGTACGGGGCGTGATTCCAGGGTCACTGTTCGGTGTTACCAGTGCGTGACCGACCGGTCAAACGGTGGTGAAGCCTCGGCTCGCGTTCCCCACACGCCGACGCGGCCCCGCCATGCGCCCTCATCAGCGAGGACGGACGGGACCGCGTCGACTCGGCCATTACTGGCCAGTAGGAACTTGTGCGTGATTTCACACGACTCGCTCACACCGCCTGGGCGGCGATGTAGTTACCACGCTTCTCGATCGCCATCTGGTAAAGGCGCCCGGCGCGGTAGGAGGAGCGGACCAGCGGGCCCGACATCACACCGGAGAAGCCGATCCGCTCGGCCTCCTCCTTCAGCTCCACGAACTCCTGCGGCTTGACCCAGCGCTCGACGGGGTGGTGGCGCACGGAAGGACGCAGGTACTGGGTGATGGTGACCAGCTCGCAGCCGGCGTCGTGGAGCTGCTGGAGCGCCTCCACGACCTCCTCGCGGGTCTCGCCCATGCCCAGGATCAGGTTGGACTTGGTGACCAGGCCGAAGTCGCGGGCCTCGGTGATGACCTTCAGCGAGCGCTCGTAGCGGAAGCCGGGGCGGATGCGCTTGAAGATGCGCGGGACCGTCTCGACGTTGTGCGCGAAGACCTCGGGGCGGGACTCGAAGACCTCGGCGAGCTGCTCGGGCACCGCGTTGAAGTCGGGGGCCAGCAGCTCGACCTTGGTGCGGCCGGCCTCGCGGCCCGCGGTCTGGGCGTGGATCTGGCGCACGGTCTCGGCGTACAGCCAGGCGCCGCCGTCCTCGAGGTCGTCGCGGGCGACACCGGTGATCGTGGCGTAGTTGAGGTCCATGGTGACCACGGACTCGCCCACGCGGCGCGGCTCGTCCCGGTCCAGAGCCTCGGGCTTGCCGGTGTCGATCTGGCAGAAGTCACAGCGCCGGGTGCACTGGTCGCCACCGATGAGGAAGGTCGCCTCGCGGTCCTCCCAGCACTCGTAGATGTTCGGGCAGCCGGCCTCCTGGCACACGGTGTGCAGGCCCTCGCTCTTCACGAGGTTCTGCATCTTGGTGTACTCGGGTCCCATCTTCGCCCGCGTCTTGATCCACTCGGGCTTGCGCTCGATGGGGGTCTGGCTGTTACGGACCTCCAGGCGCAGCATCTTGCGTCCGTCGGGTGCGACTGCGGACACGACCGGCTCCCTGCTTGTTGCGAAGTAAGTCTTCGATTCTTCGGCGTACACCAGGGTACGCCCGTGTTCATGGGGTCCTACCGGGGGTGAAAACCTCGCGGACGCAGGCCGCATTCCCGGATCAGACCGCGGCGGGCTTCTCGATCACCCGGGGGGCGAGGACGGCCTCGGCCATGACCTCGCGCAAGTGGCGTTCGACCACGGGCACGACCTCCTCGATCGTGACGTCCCGGCCCAGCTCGCCCGCGAGCGAGGCGACACCGGCGTCACGGATTCCGCACGGGATGATGCGGTCGAACCAGCGGTTGTCCGGGTTCACGTTCAGGGCGAAGCCGTGCATGGTGACGCCCTTGGCCACGCGGATGCCGATCGCGGCGATCTTGCGGTCCTCGCGGCGCTGGCCCGCGTTGGAGGGGGCGTACTCCGGGCCGTTCATCCGGGGGTCGAACTCCTCGTCAGCGATCCGGGGATCGAAGTCGAGGGAGAGACCGCCGAGGCGCTGCTCCACCGGGTCGCCCAGCACCCAGACGCCGCTGCGGCCCTCGACCCGGGTGGTCTCGAGCCCGTACTCCGCGCAGGCGCGGATCAGGGCCTCCTCCAGGCGGCGGACGTGGGCGATGACGTCCACGGGGCGGGGGAGCTTCTGGATCGGGTAGCCGACGAGCTGGCCCGGACCGTGCCAGGTGATCTTGCCGCCCCGGTCCACGTCGATCACGGGGGTGCCGTCCAGCGGGCGCTCGCTCGGGTCGGTGCGGCGGCCGGCCGTGTACACCGGGGGGTGTTCCAGCAGCAGCACAGTGTCGGGGACCTCGTCGGCGAACCGGGCGGCGTGCACCCGGCGCTGCTCGTCCCACGCCTCCTGGTAGTCGACGGCGTCCGCGCCGAATCCCATGTGGACGAACCGCAAGTCACTCACGGCAAGCGCCTCCCTAAGCCGGGCACCCCTCGTCGGGTCTGTCAGGCGCGTACGGCGCCCACGCCACTGTACGTCCGGACGGGTGGCGTCAGCCGCGCGGGTAATCCTCACACGATCGGATGAATGCACGGCGAACTGTGCGACGACTTGTTCACTCTCCGCTACATTCGCGCCGTTCGTGAGGCCAAAAGGGCTGTTCACAGCCCGTCCCGGCACCTCAGTGGCCTGTCAGGCAGGAGACCGCACCGCACATGACGGACCGACCCGCGCAGCGCACCCCCAACCGCCAGCTCGCCGCGCTCATCGCAGAGGCGGGGTTCTCCAACGCGGGTCTGGCCCGTCGCGTCGATCAGCTCGGCCTGGAGCACGGGCTGGACCTCAGATACGACAAGACCTCCGTCACCCGCTGGCTGCGTGGCCAGCAGCCGCGCGGGACCACTCCCGCGCTGATCGCCGAGGTCTTCACCCGCCGCCTCGGCCGCCGGCTCACCGCCCAGGACCTCGGGCTGGACGCGTGCGCGCCGGTGTACGCCGGGCTGGAGTTCGCCGGCACGCCCGAGGAGGCCGTCGACATCGTCAGCGGGCTGTGGCGCAAGGACTCGGGCAGCCATGCCGAGCTGCGCAAGATCGCGTTCACACCGGCGGGGCTGGTCGTGCCCAGCCGGGACTGGCTGATCGGCAAGGCCGACGACCGGGTGGCGCGCGAGCCCGCCGTCCGGGTACCGGCGCAGGCCGGGCCCGCACGCGCCCCCGCGCCCCCCGCCGAGCGCTCCTCCGGGCACCGGGTGACCGGCGGGGACCTGGCCGCGCTGCGCTCGGTGGGGGAGCTGTTCCGGGCGCTGGACGACCAGTACGGCGGCGGGCACGCCCGGCAGGCCCTCGTGCGCTACCTGGAGCACGAGTGCGAGCCGATGCTGCGCGGCAGCTACTCCGAGCAGACCGGCCGCAGACTGTTCGGCGCCGCCGCCGACCTCACCCGGCTCGCCGGCTGGACCTCGTACGACATCGCCGCGCACGGGCTCGCCCAGCGGTACTTCGTGCAGGCCCTGCGGCTCGCCCAGGCGGCCGGGGACCGCGGCTACGGCTCGTACGTGCTGGTCACCATGAGCCGCCAGGCCGTCTACCTCGGGCACGGGCGGGAGGCGGTGCAGCTGGCGCGGGTCGCCCAGCAGGGGGTCGGGACCGGCGCGGCACCCGTCGTGCAGGCGCTGCTGCACGCGGCGGAGGCGCGGGCGCACGCCGTCCTCGGGGAGACGCGGGCGTGCACCGGCGCACTGGTACGCGCCGAACGCGCCCTGGAGACGGCCCGGCCCGGCGACGACGTGCCGCACTGGGCGCGCTTCTTCGACGAGGCCCAGCTCGCCGACGAGCTCGGCCACTGCCACCGGGACCTCCACCAGTTCCGGGCGGCCGCACAGCACGCCGAGCGCTCGCTCCGGCTGCGCTCCGCCGCGCACGCCCGCAGCCGGCTCTTCTCCCGCGTCGTCCTGGCCACCGCCCGCCTGGGCCTCGGCGACCTCGACCAGGCCTGCACCCTCGCCGCCGAGGCCGCCGCCCAGGCCGCCGACATGCGCTCGGTCCGCGCGGTGGAGTACATCCGCGACTTCGAACGCCGCCTGGAGCCCTACCGCGACGCGGCCCCGGCCCGCGGGTACCGGGAGCGGGTGGCGGCGCTGGGTTAGCGGCCCAAGGGGGCGCCCCTTACGGGGGCGCCCCCCCAGGGCCCGGCCCGGCGGGCCTCCCGGGTCAGGCCGCCCGCGGCATCGTCGCCGGGGGGTCCGCCAGGTGCAGGGAGGAGGCGACTCCCAGGTCCGTCAGGACGGCCGTGGTGGCCCGGGTGGCCGAGTGGAGGGCGCCCTGGAGGGTGGGGGTGTCCCGGTGGTCGCCGCAGACGTAGAGGCCCGCCAGAAGGCGTACCGGGCGGTGGGGGTCGTAGGCGGGGCGCGTGGCCGGGACGGCGTCCGGGGTGTGGTGGACGGCGAGGGTCTCCCAGCGGTTGGTGGATGTGCCGTACAGGCGGGACAGGTGGCTGCGGACGGCGGCGTCCACGTCCTCGGGCGGGGTGCCGAGCACCGTCGAGGAGATCAGGGTGCGGCCGGCCGGGGCGCGGCTCGGGTCGACGTTGCTGACGACCGCCGTGTGCGCGACCGGGCCGCCCCGGTCCGCGTCCAGCAGCAGCGAGCTGCCCGTGGACAGCGCCGGGCCGGGGTCGTCGGTGGTGTGGTGGACGACGGTGACCGGGTGGAAGCCGGGGACGCGGAGCCCCGGCAGCAGCTCGGCCGCCGCACGGGCGTCCGTGGCCAGCAGGACCGCGCGACAGCGCAGTACGCCGTGCTCGGCGGTGGTGACCGAGGTGGTGGAGACGGAGGTGACCCGCACCCCGGTCCGCACGGTGCCCGGCGGCAGGGCGCGCGCCAGCCGCTCGGGCAGTACCTCCGCGCCCCCCTCCGGCACGCTCAGCCGGCCTCCGGCGAACGCCCGCAGGGCGAGGTCGGCGCCCCGGCTGGACGTGGTCAGCTCCGGGTCGCACAGCAGCGTGGCGAGCAGCGGCCGCAGGAAGCCCTCGACGGTACGGGCGGGGACCCCCCGCGCCGCCAGCGCGTCGGCGGCCGCCTGCTCCGGGCGGGCCAGCAGCCGGTCCACCGGGGTGGCGGCGATCCGGGCCAGCGCGGCGTTCAGCCGGGCCTGGTCCCACGCCCCGCCGACCGGTGTCCCGGTCCGGCCGGGGAGCACGGCGACCGGCCCCCTGGGGGCGCTCGCCAGGGCGCGCGCCACATGGAGTGCGCCCCGTGCGCCCCCTACGGGTGCCGGGGCGCCCGCGCGGTGCCTGCGGCCGTCCCGGTGCAGCAGCACACCGGGCGCGAACTGCCGCAGCGCGAGCGGTTCCAGGCCGGGCACGGTGCGCAGCTCGGTGCCGGGGGTGGCAAGGGGCCGTCCGACCCGGTCGAGGCGGAAGCCGTCGACCCTCTCGGTCGACATGCGGCCGCCCACCTCCGGGGCGGCCTCCAGGACTGCGGTCGTCACTCCTGCGCTGGTCAGCCGATGGGCCGCCGCGAGTCCGGCGGCCCCGGCCCCCACGACGACGACGTCCACCTGGTACGCGGGCTCAAGCACGAGGCCCCTCCTGTGGTTGCACGGCGGTGGAGAGGTCATGCCCTCAACTGGCCCGCCGGATACGCGAGTTCGGGTCGAGGTTAGGGTCAATGTCGGTCAATGCCAGTCGCGCATCGGCAGGGCACGGTCGCACGGCGGTCGCATACGCTCATGACCGCTCGGTGCCCGCGAGGATCGCGCCTATGCCGCCGGCCTACTCCGCCGCGCGGATCGTGTCCTCGATGCCGGGGAAGGCGAACTGGAACCCGGACTCCAACAGCCTCTTGGGCACCACCCGCTGACTGCCCAGCACGTCCTCCGCCATCCCGCCCAGCGCCGTCCGCAGCACCGCCGCCGGCACCGGGAACGGCGTCGGGCGGTGCAGCACCCGGCCCATCGCCTCGGTGATCTCCTGGTTGGTCAGCGGGTGCGGCGCGGTCAGGTTGAACGGCCCGGACAGGTCCTCGCGGTCCAGGATGTGCCGGATCGCGGCCACCTCGTCGTGCAGCGCGATGTAGGACCAGTACTGCCTGCCGTTGCCCAGCCGCCCGCCGAGCCCCGCCTTGAACAGCGGGAACATCTTGGCCCACGCCCCGCCCGCGGCGGACACCACGAGACCGGTGCGCACGAACGCCGTCCGTACGCCCGCCTCCCGCACCGGCGCGGCCGCCTCCTCCCACTCCTCGCACACCGAGGGCAGGAACCCCTCGCCGGGCGGGGCGTCCTCGTCCACGATCCGGTCGCCGGTCTCGCCGTAGAAGCCGATCGCGCTGCCGTTCACGAAGACGCGCGGCGGCTCCGGCAGGGAGGCGGCGGCCTCCGCGAGCGCGGTCGTGCCGAACACCCGGCTGTCCCGGATCACCCGTTTGTACTCCGGCGTCCAGCGCTTGTCGCCGATCCCCGCGCCCGCCAGGTTCACCACCGCGTCGACGCCGGTCAGCCCGGCCGCGTCCACGTAACTCTCCTGGGGGTCCCAGCGGACCTCGTCCGGGCCCTGCGGCTCGCGCCGGACCAGCCGCACCACCTGGTGCCCGTCGTCGGTGAGGGACCGCACCAGGGCGCTGCCGATGAGACCGGACGCGCCGGTCACCGCGATTCGGGAAGAGTCCATGATCCCAGCATGCCCCGCGGGCCCGGAATCAGGGCGGCCGTCTACTCCCTACGACGTGATCAGCTCACCCGTGTCCACCGGCACCGTCGCCGTCTCCGCGCGCCGGGCGTCCGCCGAGACCTCCGCCGCCGTCAGCGCGTACCCCGTCTCGGAGCTGGAGGTGGAGCGGGCGAAGACCACGCCGAAGACCCGGCCGTCCGTGGTGAGCAGCGGGCCGCCGGAGTTCCCCGGCCGGACGGTGGAACGGACGGAGTAGATCTCGCGGGTGACCGTGCGGTCGCTGTAGATGTTCTGGCCGGTCGCCCGCACCCGGTTCGCCACCGTCGCCGCCTGGAGGTCCAGACTGCCGTCCTGCGGGTAGCCCGCGACCACCGCCGACTCGCCGCGTCGGGCGGAGGAGTCGAAGGGGAGCACCGGGGCGCGCAGATTCGGTACGTACAGCACCGCCACGTCCTTGTTCGGGTCGAACAGCACCACCCGCGCCTGGTACGCCCGGCCGACCCCGCCGATCCGTACCGTGGGGTTGTCGATGCCGGCCACCACGTGCGCGTTGGTCATCACCCGCCGCGGGGCGTACACGAAGCCGCTGCCCTCGCGGCCCTCGGCGCCCGCCGAGCCCTCGATCTTCACCGTGCTGCGCCGGGCCGCCTCCGTGGCCGCCGGCGTCACGCTGTCGCCGGAGGGCTCGGCCACCTGCGCGGTCGACTCGTTCTCGAAGGGGTTGAAGACCTGGGGGAAGCCCGCCTCCGTCAGCGCGGAGGTGGCCCGCGAGAACCAGGCGGGGGTGGTCTCCGGCATCGCCCGCTGCACCGCGCCCAGCAGGGCGGAGTTGCGGATCGCCGTGGTCACCGTCTGCGAGGGCGCCGCGCCCAGCACACTCGCCGCGACCCACGCCACGAGGAGGACGGCGACCCCGTTGGCCGCGGCGCCCCCGATGCCGTCCGCCACCCGCAGGGGGCCGCTGCCCGACCGGTCCATCCGGTTGCGCAGCCTGAGCGCCAGGCGGCCCGCCAGCTCGTGCCCGATCATGCCGGGTACCAGGACGGTGAGGACCGCGACCACCGTGGCCGCCGCCGAGCCGCGCGTCACCAGCCCCGTCACCCACGGCAGCGCCCACACACCGACCGCCGCGCCGCCCACGAAGCCGGCCAGCGAGACGCAGCCGGCCACCAGCCCCCGCCGGTACCCGGAGGCCGCGTACAGCAGGACCACCAGCACGAGCAGCACGTCGAGCAGGTCCACGAAGCCGCCTTTCTGTCGGACCTTCTTATACGGACGGGGTGGCCCCGCTGATCAGTCGCACGCCCGGAGGCATCCCGTATGCGTGTACCCACAGAAACGCCCCGGACCTGGACGATGGTTCCACCGGGTGGCACACCACACATCGCGGACCCGCCGCGCCGGACCGACAGTGGGATCATGAAATGGACGCGTCCGTGGCCTGCCGTGCGCCTGCCCGGCGCCCTCACGGCCCTGACCGCCGTCGTCGCCCTGCTGCTGCCCGTACGGGGCAGCGAGCGCGTCGTCACGGCCCACCCCGCGCATCCCGCGCCGAGCACCGCC
>NZ_MUNH01000327.1:0-1853 GCF_002154615.1 Streptomyces recifensis | reverse complement strand
GCGGGGCTGGTGCTGCTGGCGGGCGGGGTGAGCACGTTCATCCTGGCCGGCCGGCCCCGCGGCGGCACCGCCGTCACCGACCCGGTGCGGCACTGGCTGATCCTCGGCGTGATGGTGGGGGTGGCGCTGGCGCTGGCCGGCTGGGCGAAACGCTCGCGGACCATGTGGAGCCCGGTGCTGCTGGCGACGGCCGCCGGGCTTCTCTACGGCGTGCAGGACGCGCTGACCCGTGTGAGCAGCATCCGCTTCCGCGAGGGCGGCCTCACCGAACTCTTCACCGGCGGGCATCCGTACGCGGTGCTGGCGCTCGGGGTGACCGGGCTGCTGCTGGTGCAGAGCGCGTTCGAGACGGCGCCCCTGCGCATGTCGCTGCCCGCGCTGACCGCCGCCCAGCCGCTGGCGGGCATCCTGTGCGGGGTCGGCTTCCTCGGTGACCGGCTGCACACCGACACCGGGGCGCTGGCCTGGGAGGCGGCCGGGCTCGCGGCGATCGTCGGGGGCATCCTGCTGCTGGGCATGCACCCGGCGATGCCGTGCGGCACGGCCGAGGAGCGGCCGGTACGGGATCTGCAGCGCAACTGAGCTGCTTGGATGGCGGGATGAACCCCGCCGACGAGATTCTCGACATCGTGGACGAGCACGACCGTGTCGTCACACAGGCCCCGCGCGGCGAGGCGTACGCCAGGGGGCTGCGCCACCGCTGTGTCTTCATCCAGGTCCGCGACGCCGAGGGCCGCCTCTTCGTGCACCGGCGCACCGCCACCAAGCTGGTCTTCCCCGCCCTGTACGACCTCTTCGTGGGCGGGGTGGTCGGCGCGGGCGAGTCCTACGACGAGGCGGCGCTGCGCGAGGCGGAGGAGGAGCTGGGGGTGAGCGGGCTGCCCGAGCCGGCGTACCTCTTCAAGTTCCTCTACGAGGACGAGGCCGGGCACGGCTGGTGGTCGGCGGTGTACGAGGTCCGCTGCGAGCTGCCGGTGCGACCGCAGGTGGAGGAGGTCCAGTGGCACGCCTTCCTGACCGACGAGGAGGTCGCCGCGCGGCTCGGGGAGTGGGAGTGGGTGCCGGACGGGCTGGCCGCGCACGAGCGGCTGAGGGCGTTCCGGGCGGCCGGGTGACGCGCCGGTAGGGTCCGGCGTGTGAGCGAATTCGTACGCAACGTCCGGCTCTGGCTCGAACCCGAGCGGGTGCGGGACCAGGGCACCACCCCGGACTACCGGTTCTCGCTGGCCAACGAGCGGACCTTCCTGGCGTGGCTGCGGACCGCGCTGGCCCTGATCGGCGGCGGTTTCGCGGTGGACCAGTTCCTGCCGCATCTGCGCTGGGCGTGGCGGGTGGCGCTGGCGCTGGCGTTGCTTGGCGCGGGGGTGCTGTGCGCGCTGCGGGCCGTGCACCACTGGGTGCGCTGCGAGCAGGCGATGCGGCGGGGCGAGGACCTGCCGGTGTCCCGGTTCCCGGCGGTGCTGAGCCTGCTGGTGGCGGTGGTCGCGGTGGTGATGGTCGTGGTGGTGCTGGTCGGATGGGCGGGATGACCGATCCGGCCCGCGACGCGGGGCTCCAGCCGCAGCGCACCCGGCTGGCGTGGCGGCGGACGACCCTGTCGGCCACGGTGACCGCGGTGCTGGCGATACGGGCGTCGGTCCGCGCGGCCGGGCCGGCGACCGGGGCGGTGCTGGTCCTGCTGTGCTGTGTGTGCTGGCTGGCCTTCCTCGCTCTGGCCCACCTCCGCATCCGTACCCTGGCGGCGAGCCCGGTACCGCCCACGCTCACCCCGCGCCTGGCGTGGGCGGCGACGGGGTGCGCGGTGGTGCTGGCGCTGTGCGCCGGGGTGCTGGTGAGCTAGGGCCTCTCGTTTG
>NZ_MUNH01000326.1:0-4004 GCF_002154615.1 Streptomyces recifensis | reverse complement strand
GCCCGGCAGACCGGTCTGGAGGCAGTGCGGGTACTCGAAGGGCTGCCACCGAGCCGGGAGTTGGCGTGGGCCTACCTGAACCTCTGCCAGTTGGCCTGTCACGAG
This sequence comes from Streptomyces recifensis, assembly GCF_002154615.1. NCBI lineage: Bacteria > Bacillati > Actinomycetota > Actinomycetes > Kitasatosporales > Streptomycetaceae > Streptomyces > Streptomyces recifensis. The sequence continues at coordinate 3,899 of NZ_MUNH01000326.1, read as the reverse complement.
CATGAAGGGGGCGCCGTGGCCGCCGCCTACGCAGGGAAGGCGGCCACTCTGGGCGAGCGTTTCGGCGATGCGGCCGTGGCCGACCAGGCGCACTTCCATGCCGCGGCGGCACGCCTGCTGAGTGAAGGGGCGGGGTGGGAGGACTGCGAGCGGGCGGTGTCCAGCGCGATGGCGCGGGATCTGCCCGTGGACGCGGGCTTCCTGGCGCTCAGCCTGTGCCGGCTCGGCGCGTCGCAGCACGATGCAGACCGGACCACCGCGGCCGCGAGCCGGGCGGAAGCCTACTTCCTCGATCACGACCTGCTGCCCCACCTGCTGTGCGCGAGGGCCTGGGACAGCTGGGGACTGCTGAACCGGGGCCTGTGGACCCAGGCCGCCGACACCGCGCAGCAGGTCGTCTCCCACCCCGGCTCACCACCGGTCGGCGAGGCCCTGGCCCTGACCGTCCTGGGCCTGGTGCGGGCCCGCCAGGGCAAGGACCAGGTGTGGCCGCTGCTGGACCGGGCGGCGGGCCTGGTCGACTCGGACTGCCTGCTGGACACGGGTCTCGGCTGGGAGGCCCGCGTCGAGGCGGCCTGGCTGGCCGGTGACCACGAGCTGGTCCAGACGGAGGCGCGCAACGGGCTGGCCGCGTTGGCGGAGCGTACGCACCCCTGGCTGTCCGGCCCGCTGGCCTGCTGGATCCGCCGCGCCGGCGGAACACCCCCGCAGGTACCGGCCGCCGAACCCTACGCGCTGGAGCTGACCGGCGACTGGGCGGGCGCCGCGGCCCGCTGGGACGGGCTCGGCTGCCCGCACGACGCGGCGCTGGCCCGCCTGTCCGGCGACGCGCCCGCGCTGCGCGAGGCCCTGGCGGCCTTCGAGGCCCTGGACGCCCGGCCGGCCGTCGCACGCACCCGCGCCGTCATGCGCGCCCGGGGGGTCCGCCCGATCCGGCGCGGCGCACGGGCGGCCACCCGGGCCAACCCGTACGGGCTGACCAACCGGGAGCTGGACGTCCTCAAGCTGCTGAACGAGGGCCTGTCGGACGCCGAGATCGCCGCCCGCCTCTACATCACGCCCAAGACCGCCGGGCACCACGTGGGCGCGGTGCTGGCCAAGCTCGGCGTCCACACCCGGCACGACGCCGCCCGCAAACTGCACCCTTCCGAGCCGTGACAGGGGTTTTGTGATGACCACCGGCAGAGCAGCGAGCCGGAATGCCGGTGCGGTGGCCGCGGCTTTCTGCGTCTGCTGCGTTTCACTCGGGGCGTGGGGTGCACCAGGTGCGGCGGCGAGCGAACCGGGCGCCCGGTGGGAGAACTCGCCGCCCGCGTTCACGGAGTCGGTGCCCCAGTGCTACGCGACGCGCGGTGCTCCGCAGGAGATCGTGTGCTACCGGCACTCGTGGAAGGCCGAGTACAGGCATGGCGACGTGGTCTACGTGCCCATCCTCATCCAGGTCCCCAGGCCCGCACATCCGGCGTCCGTGGTGCTCGTCGACCGCTTGGACGACATACGTCCGGGCGGCACCTGACGCTGCGCGGGCACGCGGGCCTGCGGGGCTCGCGGCGACGGCCCTGCATGCATTGGGGCCAAGGTGTGCGAGGGTGGTCGCACAACCAGCCTGGTCTGGTAGGAGACCCCGCACCGTCCTTGCGGGCCACTGCAGTGGCCGAGGCGCGGCGCGGGTGGTCTTGCTTGGCTTTGCGCGGCCCGATCTAGTCGCGCGCTTGATGCCCCCGCTGAGCGGGGGTGTGATGGGCTCGACCCCTGATAGGAGGGGCGAACCATGAACAACCTCACCGTGGTCACCCAGCAGTTCACCGACCGCACCGTGATCACTGTCGCCGGGGAGATGGACCTTCACACCTGTCCTGCCCTCATGGATGCCACCAGCGCCATCCCACCGGATGGCAAGGCGCTGCACCTGGAGATGTCAGGCGTGTCCTTCATGGACTCCAGCGGCCTCAATCTTCTGCTCCAGCTGCACCTCCGCCTTCTTGCCGAGGGCAGGCAGCTGGTCCTTGCCGGTCTGCAAGGCCAGCCCACCCAGGTGCTGCTTCTCACCGGTGCCTATGACGTGCTTGTTCCCAGATCTGCCGATGCGTCGAACGCCGGCGCGGCCTGAGAGCTGTTACAGGTTTCTCTACCTCATCAAGTCCCGGCTGCGCTCCGCTCCGCCGGGCGCGCTCTCCGTTCCTGCCTCCGGCCCGCTGCGCCGACGCGCCCTGGTGAGGGTTGGCCGCAGCATGAGGTCGAGCCAACTTCTGGCCGCCGTCGCCCGCGGATCACCGCCGGCACACGGGCGGCCAGCCGGACAGACCTCAGCGACCGACCCGCCCATAGTTCGCATCGACGGGCAGCAACTACCGCACAGACAACCAGCTCACGCGAAGGGCGACAGACCGCAGCGAAGTCATCAGGTCAGAGCGCTTCCTTGTTCTGCTTCGGCGCCTCTCCCCACATACGTACCGGAGGCAAGACACTCCACGGGAAGTTGATCCAGTCCTCGGTGCGCTTCCAGACGTACTCGCACTTCACGAGGGAGTGGGACTTCTCGTAGATGACGGCGGAACGCACCTCGGCGACGGTGTCGAGGCAGAAGTCGCGCACCAGCTTGAGCGTCTTGCCGGTGTCGGCGACGTCGTCGGTGATGAGCACCTTCTTGTCGGAGAAGTCGATGCGGTCGGGGACGGGCGCCAGCATCACCGGCATGTCGAGCGTGGTGCCGACGCCGGTGTAGAACTCCACGTTCACCAGGTGGATGTTCTTGCAGTCCAGGGCGTAGGCCAGGCCGCCGGCCACGAAGACGCCGCCGCGCGCGATGCTCAGCACGATGTCGGGCTCGAAGCCGTCGTCCGCGATGGTCTGCGCCAGCTCACGGACGGCCGTGCCGAAGCTCTCGTAGGTCAGGTTCTCCCGCGCGTCGCTCATGTCGCCGCCCTCATACCTGGGTCCGGTGGAAGTTCAGGAAGGACCGCGAGGCGGTCGGGCCGCGCTGGCCCTGGTAGCGGGAGCCGTAGCGGTCGCTGCCGTAGGGGTGCTCGGCGGGGGAGGACAGCCGGAACATGCAGAGCTGGCCGATCTTCATACCGGGCCAGAGCTTGATCGGCAGGGTGGCGAGGTTCGACAGCTCCAGGGTGACGTGGCCGCTGAAGCCGGGGTCGATGAAGCCGGCGGTGGAGTGGGTGACCAGGCCGAGCCGGCCCAGCGAGCTCTTGCCCTCCAGACGGGAGGCCAGGTCGTCCGGAAGCGTGATGACCTCGTACGTGCTCGCCAGCACGAACTCACCGGGGTGCAGGATGAACGGCTCGTCGCCCTCGGGCTCCACCAGCCGGGTGAGGTCCGGCTGCTCCACGGAGGGGTCGATGTGGGGGTACCGGTGGTTCTCGAACACCCGGAAGTAACGGTCCAGCCGTACGTCGATGCTCGAGGGCTGAACCATGGATTCTTCGAAGGGATCGATCCGGACCCGCCCGGCGTCGATCTCGGCCCGGAGGTCCTTGTCTGAGAGAAGCACGCCCCGAGGATACGCAAGGGGCGCGGACCGCCGACAATCGTGACGGTCCGCGCCCCTGGTGGTGCGTGTGCCTACCGCTTCTGCAGGGTGACCGGCACCGCGCTGCGCAGCCGCGCGCAGCGGGGACACCGGACGAGCCGGCCGGGGCCCAGCCGCTCGGCCTGCTGCATCGGGAACGAAGCGGCGCTGAAGACGTGCCCGTCCGCGCAACGGACGACGGTGCGTTCCATCAAGTCCCTCAAGTCCCTTCCCCAGGAGCCGCGTCGGGCTCACTCCCCCGACGCCGAACGCCACATTACGGGACCAACCGGAACCTGACCCAGGCGGCACTCCGGAGCCCCGAGGCCCCCACCGTACGCCCCGCTCCGCCCCGCCCGGACCCACCCATGAGGTACAG
>NZ_MUNH01000031.1:0-10561 GCF_002154615.1 Streptomyces recifensis | reverse complement strand
CGACGAGCCCGTTTCCGGCACGGCGGCCACGGCGACGACGTGGCTGCTGCTGGAACAGCCGGGCCCCTGGGGCGCGAAAGCGCTGACCGCGAGCCATCTCGACCCCGCGCTGGGCCGCGCCCTGGAGGCCGCCGCCAAGGACACCGGCGTACGGGTGGCGCTGATCAGACGCCCCGGCCGGCACGCCGACCCCGGTACACCGCCCGTGCGGCAGGTGTATGTGGCCCACACAGTTCCGGGAAACGTGTGGCTGTACGGCACCACTACCAGCGACCCGCGCCGCCTCCTCGGCCTGGACTTCGCCGCCCTGGGCGCGGGCGACCCCCGCTCCTTCGCGTCGGTGCTCGGCGGGCGCGCGCAGACCGGTGACCCGCTCGCGCTGGTGTGCACCAACGGCAAGCGCGACCGCTGCTGCGCCCTGCTGGGCCGCCCACTGGCCGCCGAACTGACCGCGTCCGATGTGCCCGGCGTCTGGGAGGTCACTCATCTGGGTGGTCATCGCTTCGCCCCCACCGTGCTGGTGCTGCCGTACGGCTACGCGTATGCCCGTGCCGAGGCGCACACGGTCAAGGAGGCCCTGCACCGGGCCCAGGACGGGCAGGTGCTGCTCGAGGACTGCCGCGGCCGCTCCGCCTGGGACCGCCCCGGCCAGGCCGCCGAACTGGCCGTACGGGCGGCGACGGCCGAGTACACGGCGGACGCGCTGCACGTCGTCCGCACCGAGGGCGAGGCGCCCCACTGGGAAGTCACCGTCGGCCACGCGGACGGCCGGGGCTGGCGGGTGAGCGTGGCCCGGACCGCCGCACTGCCGCCGCGCCCGGAGAGCTGCGGGGTCGACGTACTGGGCGCCCCCGCGCGGATGGACGTCGTCGGCATCAGGGCGCTGCACACGGCGGCCCTGGCGGGCTGACACCCCGGCCGCCCTGGGAGGCGTGCGCGGTTCCGCGTACCGTCTCCGCATGTCTCCCACTCCCCCGGCCCGCCGTCCCCGGCTCGGTCTGCCCCGGCGGGCGTTCGCGCAGGTGCTGCTCACCCAGGTGACGATCGCGGCCGGGGTCGCTGTCCTGGCGACCGGGCTCTTCCTCGCGCCGCTCAGCGGACAGCTGGACCAGGAGGCGATGCGCCGGGCGCTGGTCATCGCGCAGACCACCGCGCAGGACCCGGCGATCGCCGAGGGGGTCCTGCACACCCGGCCCACCCCCGAGGGGCCGGTGCAGCGGGAGGCCGAGCGGATCAGGCGGGCCACGCACGCCGAGTACATCGTGGTGATGGACGCGCGAGGGACACGCTGGTCCCACCCGACCACCAGGGAGATCGGCCGCCGCGTCTCCACCGACCCCAGCCGCGCCCTGGCCGGACGCCAGGTGATGGAGATCGACCGGGGAACCCTGGGCCGCTCCGCGCGCGGCAAGGTGCCGCTGTACGACGCCGGGCACCGGATCGTCGGCGCGGTCTCGGTGGGCATCGCGTACGACAGCGTGCGCGCCGGGCTGCTCGGCGCCATCCCCGGCCTGCTGGCGTACGCCGGGGGCGCGCTCGCGGTGGGCGCGCTCGCCGCCTGGCTGATCTCCCGCCGGGTGCACCGGCAGACCCGTGACCTGGCCTTCTCCGACATCTCGGCGCTGCTCGCGGAGCGCGAGGCGATGCTGCACGGCATCCGGGAGGGCGTGGTCGCACTCGACCGCAGCGGCCGGATACGGCTGCTCAACGACGAGGCGGGCCGGTTGCTCGGCATCGGGGACGAGGCGGTCGGACGCTCGCCGGACGAGGCGCTCGGCGCGGGACGTACGACGGACGTGCTGGCCGGCCGGGTGACCGGCACCGATCTGCTGACCGTGCGCGGTCGGCGCGTCCTGGTCGCCAACCGGATGCCCACCGAGGACGGCGGCGCGGTGGCCACCCTGCGCGACCGTACGGAGCTGGAGCGCCTCGGCCGCGAACTCGACTCCACGCACGGCCTGATCGACGCCCTGCGCGCCCAGGACCACGAGCACGCCAACCGCATGCACACCCTGCTCGGGCTGCTGGAGCTGGAGATGTACGACGAGGCGGCGGAGTTCATCGGCGAACTGGTCGGGGAACACCGGGCGACGGCCGAGCAGGTCACGGAGCGGATCGAGGACCCGTTGCTGGCCGCGCTGCTGGTCGGCAAGGCGACCGTCGCCGCCGAACGCGGGGTGGCGCTCAGGCTGTCGGAGGAGACCTGGCTGCCGGACCGGCTCATCGACCCGCGCGGTCTGGTCACGGTGCTGGGCAACCTGGTGGACAACGCGCTCGACGCGGTGGCGGGCACCCCGCACGCGCGCGTGGAGGCCGAGTTGCGCACCGAGGGCCGCACGGTGGTGCTCCGGGTACGGGACACCGGCCCGGGCGTGCCCGAGGAGCAGCGGGAGTCGGTGTTCACGGAGGGCTGGTCCACCAAGGAGCCTCCCGCGCACGGCAAGCGCGGCATCGGCCTGTCGCTGGTGCGGCGCCTGGCCGAACGCCAGGGCGGCTCGGCCTCGGTGGGCGCGGCGGCGGGCGGTGGCGCCGAGTTCACGGTGGTGCTGCCGGACGCGCTGGGCGACCCGGTGCCGCCGGGCACGGAGGAGGCGCGGGGGCACCAGGCACCCCGCGCCCTTTGAGCGGCTACTTGGCGGCCTTCTCCGCGAACTCGGTGGTGTAGGTCTTGTCGAGGTCGACGTCGGCGTTCTTGATGTTGGGACTGAATGCCTTGAGCACCTTCTCAACGGTCTGCGGTCCCCGCGCCGGCATGATGCCGTCCTTGGTGAACATCGGCAGGGTGCTCTTGATGGCGGCCGCGTAGAGCTTCTCGTCGCCCTGGGAGTAGTCGGACGGCATCTTGGCCGCGATCTGCTCGGGGCTGTGGGTGGACATCCAGTTGAGCGTCTTGACGAACGCGTTGACGAGCTTCTGGACGGTGTCCTTGTGATCGTTGACCCAGTCCGTGTTCATGTACAGGCTTGACGAGGGGTACGGCCCGCCGAGGGCCTCCTGGGAGCCCTCCGGGGTGCGCATGTCGATGAGCACGCGGCCGGCCTTCTTGGCCAGGATCGTGGCGACGGTCGGGTCGGTGGTCATGCCCGCGTCGATGGAGCCCTTCTGGAGCGCCGCGATGAACGTCGGCCCCGCTCCCACCGCGACCGGACTGAACTGATTCACCTGGACGCCGTGCTTGACCGCCAGGTACTTGGTGAGGAAGTCGGTCGACGAACCGAGCCCGGTGACACCGAGCTTGCGGCCCTTGAAGTCGCCGGGCGAGTGGATGTCGCCGGTCTTCTTCGCGGACACCACCTCCACCTCGCCGGGCGCGTGCGAGAACTGCACGACGGACTCGACCGACTTGCCCTTCACCTGGAGGTCGAGGGTGTGGTCGTAGAAGCCGACGGCGCCCTGGACCTGGCCGGAGACGAGCGCGGTCTCCGCCTGGGCCCCCGCGGGCTCCGTCAGCAGCTCCACGTTCAGGCCCTCGGCGTCGAAGTAACCGAGCCGCTGGGTGAGCATCGCGGGCATGTAGATGACCTTGTCGAGACCACCGACCATGATCTTGACCTTGGTGCCCTTGCCGCCGCCACTGGAACCGCCGTGGCTGGCCACCTCGTTGGCGCAGGCGGTGAGGGAGGCGAGGGAGAGCAGACAGGCGGTGGTGAGCGAGGCGATTCTGGTGCGCTTACGCATGACGAGTCACGTCCTTGGGACTGTGCGGGTACGGGGAGTTCGGCGCGTGGAACGGGGGTTCAGTGCCCGGAGTCGGAGGACTTCCAGCGGAAGACGCGGCGTTCGGCGAAGGTCAGCAGCCCCTCGGCGAGGAGCGCCACGACCGCGAGGATCACCATCGCGGCGTACACGCCGGCGGAGTTGAGGGTGCCCTGCGACTGGGCGACGAGCAGGCCGATGCCGCGGGTGGCACCGATGTACTCGCCCACGATGGCGCCGATGAGGGCGAAGCCGAAGCTGACGTGCAGGCTGGTGAAGATCCAGGAGGTGGCCGAGGGGATGACCACCTGGAGGGTGACCTGCCGATCGGTGGCGCCCAGGATGCGGGCGTTGGCGACCAGGTCGCGGTTGACCTCCCGTGCGCCCTGGAAGGCGTTGAAGAACACCGGGAAGAACACGAGGACCACGGCCGAGGCGACCTTGGAGGCGGGGCCGAGACCGAACCAGATCAGGAAGATCGGGGCGAGCACGATCCTGGGGATGGAGTTCAGCACCTTGATGTAGGGGCCGAACAGGTCGGCGAGGAAGGCGACCCGGCCGAGCGCGATACCGAGGACGACACCCGCCACGACGCCGATGACCCAGCCCAGCAACGCTTCGTACAGCGTGTACCAGATCTGTTCGGCCAGGGAGCCGAGCGCGGTGCCGTGCAGCACCCAGGAAGTGATCTGGTCCCAGATCTCCGACGGCATCGAGAAGTTGAACGGGTCGATCACCTCGGCGCGGGACAGCGCCTCCCACAGGCCGAGCACGCCGACCAGCAGCAGTACGCGGGCCACCACCACGATCACCCGGCGCCTGCGGGCGGCCTGCGCCCGCGAACGCGACGGGGCCGGGGCCTGCGGCTTGACGGGGTCGGCGAGCGGCGGGGTCACGGTCTCAGGCGACATCGGCGGCACCTCGCTCACGGGTGATGCGGACCTCTTCACCGAGGGACTCCCAGATCTCGCGGTAGATCTCGATGAACTTGGGCTCCAGCCGGATCGACTCGACCTTGCGGGGCCGGGGCAGGTCGATGGTGAAGACCTGCTTGACCGTCGCGGGCCCGGCGGTCATCACGACGACCTTGTCGGCCAGCGCGATCGACTCCTCCAGGTCGTGGGTGACGAAGACGACGGAGGCGCCGGTGCCCTCCCACAGTTCCAGCAGCTCGTCCGACATCAGGGCGCGCGTCTGCACGTCGAGCGCGGAGAACGGCTCGTCCATCAGCAGGATCTCGGGGTCGTTGACGAAGGTCGCGGCGAGGGCGACGCGCTTGCGCTGGCCGCCGGAGAGCTGGTGCGGATACCGGTCCTCGAACGCGGCGAGCCCCACACGGGCCAGCCACTCACGGGCCTTCTGCTTGGCCTCCGCCTTGGGCACACCCCGGAAACGGGGGCCGGCCATCACATTGGACAACACCGTGCGCCAGGGGAAGGTGGCGTCCTGCTGGAAGACGAAGCCGACCCGGTCGCCGACGCCGTCGACCGGCTGCCCGGCTACCAGCACCTCACCCTCGGAGGGCTCCTCCAGCCCGCTGACCAGCGTCAGCGTGGTGGACTTCCCACAGCCGGTCGGGCCGACGACGGCGACGAACTCGCCGCGCTCCACGGTGAGGTCCAGGCCGCTCACCGCGGTGTGCGGATCACCGGAAGGGGTTCTGAAGATCTTGCTCGCGCCCCTCAGCTCGATGGCGGGGGTGGTGTCTGCGCTCATGCACCGGGACGGTAGGGGCGGCGCCGCTCCGACAGGAGTCTTGTGCGCGCAACCCCTTCTTTTGCTCGCAAGAACCTGTTGTGCTCGTTTTGCTCACGCTACAACTGCGGAGCCGAAACACGGGCTTAACGCTCGCCGGCCTTAAGGGAGAGGCCCGATGATTGACGTGCTGGTCGTGGACGACGATTTCCGTGTCGCCGAGATCAACGCCAGGTATGTGGGCAAGGTTCCCGGCTTCCGGGTGGCCGCCCGCGCCCACAGTGCCGCCCAGGCGCTGGCCGCCGTGGAACGCGGTGGCATCGACCTGGTGCTGCTCGATCACTATCTGCCGGACCGCACCGGCCTCGAACTCGTCCACCTGATGCGCCAGCACGGCCACGGCACCGACGTCATCATGATCACGGCGGCCAGCGATGTGACGACCGTGCAGCAGGCGATGCGCCTAGGCGCCCTGCACTACCTGGTGAAGCCCTTCACCTTCAACGCCCTGCGCGGCCGCCTCGACTCCTACGCCGCGCTGCGCCGCACCGTCGACCGGGTGGGCGGACGCGGGGTGACCGGCCAGGAACAGGTCGACCGCATCTTCGGAGCCCTGCGCACCGCCCCCGCTCCCTCGGCCCCAGGGCTGCCGAGCGGTCACACGGAGCCGACCTCGGACCTGATCTGCGGGGTCCTGCACGGGGCGGAACAACCCCTGTCGGCGCACGAGGTGGCCTCCCGCACGGGGCTGAGCCGCTCCACCGCCCAGCGATATCTCCGCCACCTGGAGCAGGCGGGCCGCCTACGGCTGTCCCTCAGATACGGGGACACCGGGCGGCCCGAGCACCGGTACGCCTGGGTGACGCCGTGACGCTGTGACGTCACCCAGGCCCAGGGCGCCTACACGGCGCCGGCTCCGGTCAGCGAACGCACCTCGGTCTCCGCGAACTTGGCCTCGTCCGGCACCTCGTCCGAGGTGACCGTGCCCAGCCAGCCCGCGAGGAAGCCGAGCGGGATGGAGATGATGCCCGGGTTCTGGAGGGGGAAGTACTGGAAGTCGACGCCGGGGAAGAGCGAGCCGGGGCTCCCCGACACCACGGGCGACAGCAGCACCAGGATCACCGCCGGGATCAGCCCGCCGTACACGGCCCAGACCGCGCCGCGCGTGGTGAAGTTCCGCCAGAACAGCGAGTACAGCAGCGTGGGCAGATTCGCCGAAGCGGCCACCGCGAAGGCCAGACCGACCAGAAAGGCCACGTTGAGGTTCCGCGCCAGCAGCCCCAGCGCGATCGCCACGACACCGATGGCGGCCGCCGCGATCCGCGCCACCGCCACCTCGCCCCGCGGGGTGGTGGGCCGGCGCCGCAGTGACGCGTACAGATCGTGGGCGACCGACGCCGAGGAGGCGAGGGTGATCCCCGCGACCACCGCGAGGATGGTGGCGAAGGCGACGGCGGCCACGACCGCGAACAGCACGGTGCCCCCGGTGGAGGAGGCACCGCCGCCCAGGTCGAGCGCCAGCAGCGGGATCGCGGTGTTCCCGGCCGCGTTGGACCGGCGCAGCGCGTCGGCGCCCACCACGGCGGTCGCGCCGAAGCCGAGGACGATCGTCATCAGGTAGAAGCTGCCGATGAGCCCGATCGACCAGACCGTGGAACGCCGGGCTGCCCGCGCGGTCGGCACCGTGTAGAAGCGGGACAGGATGTGCGGCAGGCCCGCGGTTCCCAGCACCAGCGCCAGGCCGAGGCTGATGAAGTCCATCCGCGCGGTCCAGTCACCGCCGTACTTGAGACCCGGCGCCAGGAACGATGCCCCGTGCCCACTGCGCTCGGCAGCCGTCAGCAGCAACTGGTTGATGTCCCCGTGGAACCGGACCAGGACCAGCACGGTCATCACGATCGTCCCGACCAGCATCAGGACGGCCTTCACGATCTGAATCCAGGTGGTCGCCCGCATCCCGCCCAGCGACACGTAGATCACCATGAGCGCGCCGACCCCGATGACCGTCCACGCCTGCGCGGCCCCGCCGGAGCCGCCGAGCAGCAGCGCCACCAGGCTTCCGGCGCCCACCATCTGGGCGACCAGGTACATGACGGAGACGGTGACCGAGGCGGAGCCGGTGGCGATCCGCACCGGCCGCTCGGCCATCCGCGCGGCGACCACGTCGGCCAAAGTGAACCGGCCGCAGTTCCGCACCAGTTCGGCCGCGACGAACAGCACGACCAGCCAGGCCACGAGGAATCCGACGCCGTACAGCAGCCCGTCGTAGCCGTACAGCGCGATCAGGCCGGTCACTCCGAGGAAGGAGGCCGCCGAGAGATAGTCGCCGGAGATGGCGAACCCGTTCTCCAGCGGGGTGAAGAGCCGCCCACCTGCGTAGAACTCCTCCGCCGACCCGTGTCTGCGCCGGCTGACCCAGGTGGTGATGCCCAGGGTCACGGCCACGAACGCGCTGAACAGGACCAGCGCCAGCATCTGGTGGTGGCTGGTCACGAGGTGCCTCCCTGGACGCCACGGGTCAGCTCCTGGGTGTCCCAGCGCAGTTCCAGCGCGGGACGGTCGCGCCGCAGTCGCGCGTGCCGCGCGTAGGCCCAGGTGAGCAGGAAGGTGCTGGCGAACTGCCCCAGCCCGGCGAGCATCCCCACGTTCACCGCCCCTATGACGGGCCGCGCCATCAGACCGGGCGCTGCCGTCGCGGTGACCACGTACCCCACGTACCAGACGAGGAAGGCGGCGGCTCCCGGCACCACGAACCTCCGGTACCGGCTGCGCACCTCCTGGAACGCCTCGCTCTGCTGCACCGCGAGATACACGTCGCGGGCCCGAGCCTCCGCGATCTCCCGCTCGGCCCGACCGCGCGGCCGCGGGACGGCCACCGGCGTGGGCATCCCCGCCCCGTCCAGCGCGCCCCAGCCGGCGGTCAGCGTGTCGTGCCAGGGGTCCTCTTGCCGCACGTCGCGGGAAGTCACGCTCTGCTCTTCCTGGTTGTCGGCCGAACTTCCGGGACCGTTCCCGGCACCGAAGTGTCGACCATTGCTTGACTGCATACCCAAGGATGGACAGATCGGGAAGATCCGCGACACATCTTCCCGTACCACTTCACCCCATCAGGTGAGTCACTCCACCCGCGGTCGCACCATGCCCTTCGCATACGCGTAACGCACCGCCTGTGCACGGTCCTTGAGGCCCGTCTTGGCGAAGAGATTGTTGATGTGCGTCTTCACGGTCGCGGTGGAGACGTGCAACTTCCGGGCGATCTCCTGGTTGTTGAGGCCCTCGCCGATCAGCACCAGTACTTCGCTCTCGCGGGCGGTCAGCCCGTCGGGCGGCTCGGGCGGTGCCGCAGTCGTCCGCACCTCGGCCTGCGACAGCTTCTCCAGCAACCGGAGTTGGATGCCCGGCGCCAGCCCCGCCTCTCCTGACAGCACGCTCTGGACCGCCCGCACGATCTCCTCCCCGCCCGCGTCCTTGGTCAGGTACCCCCGCGCCCCGGCGCGCAGTGCGGCGAACAGCGACTCGTCGTCCGCGAACGTGGTCAGCACCACCACCTGGGTACCCGGATACTCGCTCCGGATGCGCCGGGTGGCCTCCACCCCGTCGCACCGGGGCATCCGCAGGTCCATCAGCACCACGTCCGGGGCCAGTTCGCCGACCAGGCGCACCGCCTCCTCGCCGTCCCCGGCCGCGCCGACCACCTCGAGGCCGGGCAACAGCCCCAGCAGCATCACGATGCCCTCCCGCACCACGGTCTGGTCGTCGGCGACCACCACCCGCGCGGGTTTCCGCTCCCCCTCCGGCGCCGTCATACCGGCACCTTCAACGTCACCACGAACCCCTCCTCGTCCGGCCCCGCGTCCAGCGAGCCGCCCAGCAGTTCGGCGCGCTCCCGCATGCCCAGCAGACCGTACCCGCCGCCGGAGGCGGCCAGTTCGCCCGGACGCCCGCCCTTGTCCCGCACATCGAGGGTCACTTGATGCTCGCCGTAGTCGAGCCGGACCAGCACCTTGGCGCCCTGGGCGTGCTTACGGACGTTCGTCATCGCCTCCTGCGCCACCCGCCGCACCGCCTGCGACGCCTCGGCCGGCAGCGGCCTGCGCTCACCCGTGACGGTGATCTCGCCCCCGTCCGTCACGCTGACGAGGTCCGTCAGGAACTCCTCCAGCGGGGTCAGTTCACCCCTGAGCGCCGACAGCGCCTGGCGGGTCTCGGTGAGCCCGTCGCGGGCCATGCCCCGCGCCGCCACCACCCGCTCCAGCACCTGCTCACGGCTCGCGTCGCGCTCCAGCAGCAGCCGGGCTGCTTCCAGGTGCACCATCTGCGCCGACAGGCTGTGGGCCAGCACGTCGTGGATCTCCCGCGCTATCCGCGCCCGCTCGCTCAACGCGGCCGACTCCGCCTCCGCCTCCCGCGCGGCCCGCTCCTGGGCGAGGAGGCGCTGCGCGTTGCCCCGTGCCTCCGAGTCGAGCCGTGCCACGTACCCGGCCAGCGCCAGCCCGGCCACGGTGGAAGCGGTGGTGAGCCACACGTCCTTGTTGAAGACCGCGAAGGAGGCCAGGGCGACCGAGGTCACCGGTACCGCCGCCGCGAGGGGCAGCCGCTCCAGCGCGAGGATGCCGCAGCCGCACCAGAGCACCAGGGCCGGGCCCCCGAAACCTGTCACCTGGGCGGCGACCGCCAGGGCCAGGAGCGCGGCGACGAGCGCCAGGGAAGGCAGCAGCCGGTGTGCGTAGGTGGTGCGGAAGTAGCCCCATGCCGCACCGGAAGCCAGCAGCACGCCTGCCACGGCGGCGACCTCTCCCCACAGAGGGATGTCGTCCTGCCGGAGGGCCGCCCACAGCAGCAGCCCGAGCAGCACCCCCCTGATGGCCCGGGCCAGCAGACGCCGGGGGCGGCTGACGCCCTCCTTGCTGAGCGCCTCGCGTGAGGGCCAGCGGGTCCAGGCGTTCTCGTTCACACCCGCTCCTTCCACGTCGGCCGCGCCACCGGGGCAGCCGGTGCCGACGGCGTTCCGCCACCGTACGTCGGTGCCGGGGCGGGCGAGGAGGTCAGCAGCGACGCCCGCCAGGCGGTGATGCCGCCGCGGACCAGCAGGGTCGCGGCGAGGCCGAGCATCAGGGCGGCGCTGTCCTGCCGGACGCCGAGGACGTGTCCCAGGCCGAAGAGGCCGCCG